>JAJXZN010000306.1:789-4008 GCA_021780015.1 Pseudomonadota bacterium | reverse complement strand
CCTTTTCCTCGCGCGCGGTGCTCATCGCGTCGAGCGCGCCGCGAGCTGCCCGATCGGCTTCGGCGAGACGCTCTTCGGCGGCGGCACGCGCATCGGCGGCGGTGCGGCGCGCGTTTTCGGCCGTCTCGATCTGGTCCATCAGATTGCGGCGCAGGTGCAAAAACTCGTTCGGCGCTCCGGTCAGGTTTTCCTGTTCGGCCGCAGCCTCTTTAAGACGCGAATCCAATTCGCCGATCTGCGATAAAGCGCGTTCGCGGCGCGTCTGCCAGGACTGGCGCTCCGTGCCGATGGCAGCAAGGCGCTTCGCCCGCGCCTGGGTTTCATGCACATGCGCTTGCAAATGCGCGCGTGCCTCGGCGGTCGCGGTGCGATCCTGCGCGGCCTTGGCGCGCGCGGCTTCGAGTGCCATCGCAAGCTCGGGGGCGGCGACCAATTCGGCCAATGCCGCTTCCGCTTTGGCTTGGTTGGCGCGGGCCTCGTCGCGGTTTGCGGTCAGGCGCTGTGTCGCTTCCTCGCGGCCGGAGAGGCGCGCCGTGACCTGGGCTTTCTTGCGCTCGGCTTCCGCGGCAGCCTCACGGGCATGCTCGACGGCGCGTAAGGCCTCACGGTGCGCCTGCCGTGCCTGAGCCTCTGTCTCGGCTTTGAGCCGCAGATCCGCTTGCGCGGCTTCGGCTCTGGCCTTCGCCCCATCGGCCATCCGCCGCGCCGCCTCGGCGTCGCGGGTCAGGTCGCCGAGCCGGTTTTTTTCCGCCAGACGCCGCGCCGCGGGTGTCGGCGCCTCCGCCGCAAGGCAGAAGCCGTCCCAACGCCAGAGATCGCCTTCGACCGAGACAAGTCTCTGGCCCGGCCGCAATTGCGCTTGCAAAACCTTGCCGGCGTCATGCGCGACGACGCCGATTTGCGCCAGGCGACGCGCCAACGCCGGCGGCGCGGTCACATGCAAGGCGAGCGATTCGACGCCCTCAGGCAGGGCAGGGTCGCCGGTCGCCGCCAGCAGATCCCAATGCGCCGGCGCAGCGACGTCGATCGAGGCATCGAGGTCGTCGCCGAGCGCCGCCCCCAGCGCCGCCTCGTAACCCTTGGCGACACTGATCTCTTCGACGACCGAAGGCCAGCGGCTGCCGCTGGGCGCCGAGAGCAATTTCGCGAGCGTCTGCGCTTCGGTTGCGAGACTCTGCGCTTTGCGCTCGGCCTCCTGCCAAGGCGCCCGCGTCTCCGCTTCGATCCGCCGCGCCTCAGCATGTGCGGCCTCGGCCGCAAGCATGTCTTTTTCAGCCGTCTCAACCGTGGCGCGGGCCGCCTCGAAGGCGGCGCCGAGCCCGTCATCGGCGCTCGCGCTTTCGATCTCCGCGCGCAGCGCGGCGAGCTCGGCGCTGACCTTTGCGAGCTCGGTCTCGAATTGCGATAACCTCTGTGTTTCGTCGCGCAGGCTTTTGTTCAGCGCGTTGCGCTCAGCTTCGGCGTTGGAGAAGGCGCTTTGCGCTGCCCCGAGCGCGGTCTCGGACTCTGCCAGCGCCGCTTCTGCGTTGGCCAATCTGGCGCGCGCCGCAGCCTCGACTTCAGCATCGTTGCCGCCGAGTGCGGCGAGTTCCTCGGCCTCGCCATCAAGCCGCGCCAGTACCGAAGCCGCATCCTCGATTAAAGTTTGTTCGCGCCCCAAGTCGGCATTCATCTGCGCGATACGCCGCTCGAGCTCGGCGAGCCGAGCCTTGGCCCGGCGCTCCTCGCCGTCGAGCGTTTCGCGTGCCAGCATCAGTTTCTGTAACTCACCGCCGGCTTGGGCTTCGGCCTCGCGCAGCGGCGGCAATTGGTGCGCGGCGACGGCCTGCAGGCGCGCCGTCTCGGCCTGGTGCAGAGTCACATCGGCGACGCGCTTGAGATCGGCCTCGGCCTTTTCGGCGGCGGTCCCCACTTGCGCATTGGCCTCACGGAAATTGACCAATGCCAGCAGCGCTTCGTTGCGCTTGATGTCGCCCGCAAGGTTGCGGTAGCGGGTCGCCTGGCGCGCTTGGCGTTTCAAGGCGTCGATTTGCGCCTCGATCTGCTTCACCACGTCTTCGAGCCGGACGAGATTGTCTTCCGCCGCCTTCAGGCGCAGTTCGGCCTCGTGCCGGCGGGAATAAAGCCCGGCGATGCCGGCGGCCTCTTCGAGAATGCGGCGGCGCTGCTGCGGCTTGACCGAAATCAGCTCGCTGATCTGCCCTTGCCGGACCATGGCCGGCGAACGCGATCCGGTTGAAGCGTCGGCGAACAGCAATTGGACGTCGCGGGCGCGGACTTCGCGGCCATTGACGCGAAAGCTCGAGCCCGCCTCGCGCTCGATGCGGCGGGCGACCTCGATCACTTCGTTGTCATTAAAGGCCGCGGGCGCCGTGCGGCTGCCATTGTCGAGCGTCAGCCGCACCTCGGCCATGTTGCGGCCGGGGCGGTTGCCGCTGCCCGAGAAGATCACGTCGTCCATTTCGGCGCCGCGCATGTTCTTGGACGAGCTTTCGCCCATGACCCAGCGCAGGGCCTCGACGAGATTGGACTTGCCGCAGCCGTTCGGCCCGACGATGCCGGTCAGCCCCGGTTCGATCAGGAAATCCGTCGGTTCGACGAATGTTTTGAACCCGGCGATGTGAAGTTTTTGGAATTTCATCGCCGTATCATGCTTTCGCTGTCACGCCGTCCTCTTGCCGGCCAAACCTTTTGCTGGCCGAATGGTCAGAATCAAGGATTCTCTGCCGCGATTACGCCGGGAGGCGGCGCCGCTGTGCAAGGCAGAGCGGCGCTTTTCCTGTGCGCAAGGCCGCTTTGCACGGCGGATCGGCCCGAAAATACTTCGCATGGCTCGGTCCGACAGGCGATTTTTTCATCGCATCGGATGGATCCGGAAACCGGATTTGCACTTTCCGGTCCGATGCTTAGGCGTTGGCCGGGACGATGATCTTGCCGATTGGCCAAAGCGCCAGCCCGGCGAGCTTCAGATGCGCCCAGGCGAACGGCAGCCCGATAATCGTAATCGCCCAGAGCGCCGCCGTTATGACATGGCCGAGCGCCAGCCACCAGCCGGCGAGCACGAGCCACAGAATATTGCCGAGAAGGCCGAGCGGTCCGGTGCCCAGATCTTCCCGGCCGGCGAACTCCGCCCGCGGCACGGCGCGGCTGCCGAACGGCAGCAACGTATAGGCGGCGATGCGAAAGGCAGCCGGCGTCCAGGGAAGGCCGATAATCGTC
>JAJXZN010000306.1:0-779 GCA_021780015.1 Pseudomonadota bacterium | reverse complement strand
TAATCGTCAGCGCCATAATGATACCGGCGATGACCCAGGCGACCGACATCCAGATGCCGCCGAGGGCAATCCACGCCACGTTGAGAAGAAGCTGCAGCAGGTTCATGAAAACCTCCTGTCCCTGCGATCCTGCGCCATCCTACTTCTTTGCGACGAGCGGATCGAGGATTTTGGAGAGCGCGGCGACCGACATCTCGCCGCTATATTTCACGCCGTTGATGAAAAAGGTCGGCGTTGCGTCGATGCTGAAATCCTTACCGGCATCATCGCGTTCCTTGACGACCTTGTTGTAGAGCTTCTGGTCGTTGAGGCAGGCTTCGAAGTCTTTGCTGCTCATGCCCGTCTGTTTCATGAGATTGGCGAGCGCATCGAGCGGCTTGTCGGAATAGGCCCAGGATTCCTGCGCGTTGAAGAGAAGGTCGATCACCGCGGTGCGCTTGTCGCCGTCGCCGGCGCAGCGGGCCAGCATGAATGCGGCCGCGGCACGCGGATCGAGCGGGAACTCGCGCAGGATGAAACGCACTTTCCCGGTATTGATGTATTTGTCGCGCAGCGTCGGGTAGGTCTCGGCATGGAAGCGGGCGCAATGCGGGCAGGTCATCGAGGCATATTCGATGATCGTCACCGGCGCATCGGCCTTGCCTTGGACGATATCGGGGAGCGCTTGCGGCGCATTCAATTTTTCCATCGGAATGGTGACGCTTTGCGCCTCGGCGGCGCAAAGTTCGGCGGCAAAAAATCCCCCCGCCGCCAGGGCCAGCATGATCCCGAACGCTTTG
>JAJXZN010000129.1 GCA_021780015.1 Pseudomonadota bacterium | reverse complement strand
AAAGTGTCCACGGTTTTTCGCAAAAATCCCGCTCTAAACTATGAGAATCGATACGATCCGAAATCATCGGGATCTAAGAGCGCCCGTAGACAAGATCGGCGCGGCTTTCAAAAGCCTCGGCAAATTTGCGGAAGGCCGTCTCGAACATACCGCCGACCAGCATCGCCAAAGCGCGGCTCCGGAACTCGTAGGAAATATCGAACTCGACTTTGCACGAGCGTTCGCTCTGCGCAACGAAATGCCAGCGGTTCTCGAGCTGCCGGAACGGCCCATCGATATATTCGACGAAAATTTCGAGCGTCTGCGGATCGCAAGTCACGCGGCTGGTGAAACGCTCGCGGATGGCTTTGTAGCCGACTTCCATATCGGCGACGAGCCGGATGCGGCCATCCGGCAGCGTTTCGCGGCGCTGCACGCTCAAGGCGCGGCAGAGCGGCAGAAATTTCGGATAGGCTTCGACATCCGCGACAAGGTCGAACATCGCCTTGGCGGAATGCGGGACAACGCGGCTCGTGCGAAAACTGGGCATCGGTTCCGATCAAAAAACACGTGTCTCGCTGCTGCGGCTCACTCTGGCCGCCGACTCGTCCGCGCAGCCTTCAGCTTAGCGAAATCCTCCGCCGCGTGATAGGACGAGCGGGTCAGCGGCGACGCCGAGACCATCAGAAAGCCCTTGGCATAGGCGATTGCCTCAAGAGCTTTGAATTCGTCCGGCGTCGGAAACGAAATCACCGGGTGATGCTTGCGCGTCGGCTGGAGATATTGGCCGATGGTGAGGAAATCGACCTCGGCGCTACGCAGATCGTCCATGAGCTGCAAAATCTCGTCGCGCGTTTCGCCAAGGCCGACCATGATGCCGGACTTGGTAAAGAGCTGCGGCGCGAGCTCCCTCGCGCGCTGCAACAGCCGTACCGAATGAAAATAACGCGCGCCTGGCCGCACGCTTAGATATTTCGACGGCACGGTTTCGAGATTGTGATTGAAGACATCGGGTGCAGCTTCGATCACGATCTCGAGCGCGCCGGGCTTGCGCAGGAAATCCGGCGTCAGGACCTCGATCGTCGTCGCCGGACTTGCGGCGCGAACGGCGCCGATCACCGCGGCAAAATGCGCGGCGCCGCCGTCGTCGAGATCGTCGCGATCGACCGAGGTGACAACCACATGCGCGAGGTTCAATTCGGCAACCGCCGCGGCCACCTGCGCCGGCTCATGCGAATTGATGGTGCCGGGCAGCCCCGTCTTCACATTGCAGAAGGCGCAGGCGCGGGTGCAGGTATCGCCCAGAATCATGAAGGTCGCGTGCTTTTTTTCCCAGCACTCGCCGATATTCGGGCAGCCGGCCTCCTCGCAGACGGTCACGAGCCGGTGCGCCTTCACGACGGCGGCCGTATCGCGCCAAGCTTGAGAGCCCGGCGCCTTAACGCGGATCCAATCCGGCTTCTTCGCTCCCGGCTGATCTGGCCGATGCGCTTTTTCGGGATGGCGGGCAGGCGCTTTGGGCGCGTCCACTAAAGTCATCACACTCTCCAGGCCATCGCCCGTATTTTTCACCGCATCGGATTATCCGAAACCGCAAAGCACTTTTCGGTCCGATGCTTATATATGGATGGCGCGGCCGTAGGCGTCGAGTACACTTTCGTGCAGGGTTTCCGACAAAGTCGGATGCGGGAAGATTGTGTTGACCAGCTCCGCCTCGGTCGTTTCGCAATTCATGGCGACGACGAAACCCTGAATGAGTTCCGTGACTTCGGCGCCAATCATATGGGCGCCAAGGAGCCGGCCCGTCGCGGCGTCGAAGATCGTCTTGGTCAGGCCCTCGGGTTCGCCCAGCGCGATTGCCTTGCCGTTGCCGATGAAGGGGAAACGGCCGATCTTGAGTTGATAGCCTGCCGCTTTGGCTTTCTCCTCCGTCAGGCCGACCGAGGCGATTTGCGGATGGCAATAAGTGCAGCCGGGGATCATGTCGCGGTCGAGCGGATGCGGATGGCCGCCGGCAATGGCCTCGACACAGATGACGCCCTCGTGCTCCGCCTTATGCGCCAGCATGGGCGGTCCGGCGACATCGCCGATCGCATAAATGCCCGGCACATTGGTGCGGCCCAGGCCATCCGCGAGGATGATGCCGCGCTCGGTCTTCACGCCGAGATTTTCGAGGCCGAGGTTCTCGATATTGCCTATGACGCCGACGGCGGAGATCAGCCGCTCGGCCTTCAAGGTCTGCGTCTTGCCGTTCGCGTCCTGCGCGGCGGCGATGACGCCGTCGGCGCTCTTCTCGGCCTTCACGATCTTGGTACCGGTGACGATTTTGATGCCGCGCTTCTCGAAGCGCTTATGCGCGAGGCCGGCAATCTCCGCATCTTCGGCCGGCAGGATGCGCGGCAGCACTTCGATCAACGTCACATCGGTACCGAAGTCGCGATAGAATGAGGCGAATTCGACGCCGATTGCGCCGGAGCCGACAACGATCAGGCTCTTCGGCATTGCATCCGGCATCATCGCTTCGAAATAGGTCCAGATCAGCTTGCCGTCCGGCTCAAGCCCCGGCAACACGCGCGGCCGCGCGCCGGTCGCGACAATGACATGCTTGGTCTGATAGGTGCCCTCGCCCAGCAGACCTTTCGGCAGGGCCGCCTGCGGCTGATGCGCGGGTCTCGACGCCTTGGCGACAGTGACTTCGCCGGGCTTCGTCAGGTGTGCTTCGCCCCAAATGACATCGACCTTGTTCTTCTTGAGCAGAAAGCCGACGCCGGCGTTGAGTTGCGCCGAGATTTTGCGCGAGCGGTCTTTCACCGCCTCGATGTCATAGCCGATCTTGCCCTCGATTCTGAGGCCGTAATCCTTGGCGTGCCGCGCATAATGAAAAATCTCGGCCGAGCGCAACAGCGCTTTGGTCGGGATACAGCCCCAGTTGAGGCAGATGCCGCCCAGATGCTCGCGCTCGACGACCGCGGTCTTCAGGCCAAGCTGCGCCGCGCGGATCGCCGCGACATAGCCGCCCGGGCCGCCGCCGATGACGATGACATCGTATGCACCGGCCATCCTAGATGCCCAGCAGCGTCAGCGGGGTTTCGATATGGTGCTTGAACGCGGCGAGCAATTGCGCCCCCGTCGCGCCGTCGACGGCGCGATGATCGCAAGAGAGCGTCACGCCGAGCAGCGTCGCCGCAACGATCTCGCCGCCGCGCACGATGGGCCGCGCTTCGCCCGCCCCAACCGCCAGGATCGAGGATTGCGGCGGGTTGATGATGGCTGAGAATTCCTTGATGCCGAACATGCCGAGGTTGGAAACGGCGCTGACACCGCCTTCATATTCCTGCGGCTTCAGCCGCCGCTGTTTCGCCCGCACTGCGTAATCTTTCATCGTATTGGAGATCGCCGAAAGCGGCATGAGGTCCGCCTGTTTCAGAACCGGCGTAATGAGTCCGTCCGGGATCGCCACAGCCACCGCGACATCGGCATGGCGATGCTTGAGCATGGCATTTTCGAGGAAGGTGACATTGGCATCGGGCACGTCGACCAGCGCCAAAGCCAGCGCCTTGACGATCATGTCGTTGACCGACAGCTTGTAGGCCGGCGTGCCGTCCTTGGCCTTGGGCGCGGCATTGTTAAGTTCGCCGCGCAATTTCAATAGCGCATCGATCTCGCATTCGATCGTGAGATAAAAGTGCGGGATCGTCGTTTTCGCCTCGACAAGCCGCCGCGCGATCGCCTTGCGCATCGCCTCATGCGGCACTTCGTCAAAGGAGTCCGGGGCGAAATATTGCTTGATGATCGCGTCGGAGAGCGTCGGCTTCGGCAAGGGCGCAACGGCGGCAGCGGTTGCCACTTTCGCCATGCCGGCGGCCAGCGCCGCATTGACATCGGCGGCAATAATACGGCCGTGCGGGCCGCTGCCGGCGATCAACGCGAGATCGAGTTTGTTCTGGCTGGCGAGCCGCCGTGCCAACGGCGAAGCGAAGCGGCGCGCCGGCTTTTCGGCCGCTTGCGGAAAGGCAACGATATTGCCTT
>JAJXZN010000287.1:4550-16102 GCA_021780015.1 Pseudomonadota bacterium | reverse complement strand
CTGACTATCCCCACGACCATCTTGACATTGGAAACGCTGAGTATACCTTGGCCCGTCGTGAAGTCAAAGAGGATATCGTCCAATTTCGAGCATTATTCGAGCCGGGTAGCTACGGACAAGGCAAAAAAACAGAGCCTTCTCGGTATCTCGCCAGCGCCGCATTTGCTAACCTGATTCCGCGAGGCGTTCGGGCTTGCGATGGATTTAACGCCACCGCAATTCGCGGTGCTCATGGGCACAGCCTATACACAGGGGACCGATGGCGTCAGCATCGGGACCCTTGCCGCGCACGTGCATCTCGCCCCCACGCATGTCACGACCGAAGTCGGCCGCCTCATTCGGCTCGGCTTGCTGGAAAAGCGTCCCCATAGCGAAGACCGGCGCAGCGTCCTCGTGCGCCTCACTTCTCAGGGCGAAAAGGCGATCAATGCCGTCATCCCCCTGGTTCGTTCGGTCAATGATCAGCTTTTCGACGGCGTGACGCGCGATGAAATGCAGGCAATTCTGCATTTCTTTCGACGTTTCGCGCACAATGGCGACATTGCCCTCGCCAGAATTCGAACCGCAGACCCATCAGTCCGAAAGCCTGCAGCAAAGTTACGGCGCTGACGCCGCAACCGCCTCTCAGGCGGGTGCCTTCACTGCCGCGCGCTGCTTGCGAACGTCCTCGATGGTGAGGCCGCCGACGCGTGCATTGAGTCGGCCGCCTGTCGCAAAACAGAAGATCAAGGCGATTTCATCGGGCAAAGGCGCATCCGGGAGCGCCAAGCTCATCGTGCCGTAATGCGAGCGGATATAGACGTCGTCGATGGAATTCATCGGCACATCAACCAGTGCACCGGGCCCAGCGATCTTAGTCACCGACGATATCCATGCGTCGCCACCACCGATCGCATCGCGAATGGGGTTGGCGAAAACCGTCGTCAGCAGGGCATTTGCGTGCTCCGTTTCGCCATTGAGGCCGACAATGCCGGCCTTGCCATAAGCCTCGACCGGAATACCGCCCAACGCCGCCAGCGCTTGCGCCCCCATTTTCTTTCCGAGGCCGATGCTCGCTTCGGTAAGTTCGGAAAGATCCTCGACATAGCGACCGGCGTAGGGGTTCTTGAGAACCATCACCGAGGCGACTTTCCGCAGCGGCTTATCGGCCCTGCGGCCGGCTTCATAAAAGTGATCCTCCACGATTGTCGCAACTTTTCGAATTTGAATGTCCATCTAGCCCGCTCAGTTTCCAAAATCAGCCGGCGCTAGTGTTCATATTGTATGACAACCTGTCAATGGCCCAAACCCGCGCCCGTGTTCACGACACCGAGGGTTGAACGTCGCACCGCCTTGTCTCAAATCATAAAGCGCAATGCCGAAGCTCGGATGGCGACTAGGCGCAAAGTCGGGACCAGGGGTGGCCGCACATATCTTGAGTACGGGCATGGCCTCGTTTATGCTTGAATCACTTGCTGTTGTTGCGGACGATAGGGAAAGGGCGATTATCGAATTCCGTCACTCCGCGCCATGATCAGGTCCGGCCGCGGATCAGGGATTACGGAATCTCGATTTCGTCTAGGATTACAATGGATTTTAAAGTCTCGCCTCAAAGCGTCCAGGGACAGGCGGTCAGTAAGCTCCGCGATGCGATTGTCGCGGGCATATTCCAGCCAGGGGACCGGCTCGTCGAATCCGATCTCTGTGCGCGGCTCGGCATCAGCCGTCCGTCGGTGCGCGAGGCTCTGCGCAGCCTCGAAGCGGAGCGTCTCGTCGTCATCGTGCCCAACCGCGGGCCGATGATCCCGATCCTGACCGTTGAAATGGCTCGCCAGATCTACGACGTCCGTGCCCTGCTCGAAGGAGAAGCCGCTGCGCTATTTGCCGCGCAGTCCTCCACCGCCGCCGTCGCCGAGATGCGCCGTGCGCTGGAGGCCTTCGATGATGCCGTCAAACACGGTGACCTGAACGAAGAGATCCGCGCCACCCGCCGTTTCTACGAACCGATGCTGCTTGGGTGCGGCAACCGCGTGATCTACGAAGTGCTTGAAACGCTGAGCGCCCGAATCACGTTTCTGCGCTCGAAGTCCATGTCCTTGACCGGCCGCGCGCAAAAAAGCGCCCGGGAAATGCGGGCGATCCTCAAGGCCGTGGCCGCAGGAGATGCAGAGGCGGCTCGGGCCGCGGCGGTTGCCCATGTCCGGCAGGCCTGCAATGCCGCGGTGAAGGCTTATTCGGCGGATAAGGCGCCAGTGCCGAAATCCTGAGTCCGCCACGGCGGCCAGGTCAACTTTCGGCCGTTTCAAATAGCGGGACCGTCCCGGCCCAACGCGTCGCCAACGGCAGGGTGATGCCGAACTGATCGGCAATTCGGCCCACAGTCTGATCGACAATGTCGTCGATCGTTTTCGGCAGGGTATAAAAGGCCGGCACCGGCGGGCAGATGACCGCGCCCATGCGTGAAAGCTTCAACATGTTTTCGAGATGAATGTCGTTCAACGGCATTTCTCGCACCGCGAGCACCAGTTTGCGGCGCTCTTTCAGGACGACATCGGCGGCGCGCTGAATGAGGCCGCTGCCATGCCCATGCGCAATCGAGCCGAGGCTTTTCGCGGAACATGGCAGGATGACCATGCCGATCGTCTGGAAGGATCCGCTGGAGATCGGCGCGCCGAGATCGTTATCCGAATAGCATTCGTCCGCCAGCCGCCGCACCGATGCGCTCGTATAGGAGGTCTCGTATTTGAGGGTTTGAATTCCCCATTTGCTCATGACCAGATGCGTGCGGATCGGCGTTTCCCGCAGCGCTTCGAGAAGACGGATGCAATAAATGGCACCGCTGGCCCCTGTGAGGGCGACGACCAGATCGGCGGACTTGGTTTGAATGCTCATCGCTCTCCAATCATGCGGGCAGAGCCCAGCGTCGAATAGGGGGTGAGGCTAACGTAGCAGGTCGCCCCATTTCTCTTCAATCGCGCGCGCCGCCGCCGGCGAGAGCGCGCTCGCGCGCGGATAGTCAGCAATATTGTGAAACGGCTTGCAGGCGTCGATAATCATTTTAGAGTTTGCCGTCGCCCCCTGCATCCGCGCGTCGGCGCTAAGGCGTGGATCGAGCGCCGAACTCCAGCCGTTGCGGATGATATCGACGGATTCGGAAGGCTCGGCGCGGGTCGTCACCGCCCACATCACGTCGGCGAGATTCGACGGATCGATATCCTCATCCACGACGACGACGACACGGCCCATATAGCTGTTGGCCGCGGCAACGAGCCCTGCGCGTTTGGCGTGGCCTGCGTAACGCTGCTTCAACGCGACGACCGTCATAAGCTGCGAAACATGCTGCCAGACACCGGTCACGTCCGAAATCCCTAGCGCCTCGAGATTGGCCCAGATTCCGGCCGCGCGGAACGGCAGGCCAAAATGAAACCGCGGCGGCTTCAGCGGCGGCGACCCGAAGAGGATCGGGTTGCTGCGATAGTGCATGCCGGCCACATCCATGACGGCGGCGGGGCGCCGATCCGCCGCGTAATAGCCGGTAAACTCGCCAAATGGTCCTTCCGGCAGACTATTCTGCGGAAACGGCAGCAATTCACCTTCAAGAACGATTTCGGCACGCGCCGGCAGCGGCAGACCGGTCACGGGCCCTTTCATCACTTCGATGGGAAAGCCCTTGATCGCGCCGGCGAAATCATACTCCGACTGGCCGCCCGGGAGATATTCGAACCCGGCAATGAACAAGGCCGGGTCCTGCCCGATTACGATCGCCACCGGACAGCCCCTACCCTTCGCCCAATATTTGTGGGCGATCATCGATCCGTGCCGCCCGGAATGATCGAATTGGATCGTCACGCGATTGCGGGAATGGACCTGCACGCGATAGATCGAGGCATTGACCCAGTTTTCATCCGGATCGCGCGTGACGATCAATGCGCCAGAGCCGATATAGGGGCCGCCGTCCTCCGGATGCCAATGCGGCGCGGGAAACATCGCAAGGTTGACATCATCCTCGCGCGCCGAATTTTCCATGAAGTCCGCCTCGCCGACGACGACAGGCGGAATAGGTTTCAGGCTGGTGCGCTTTTCCTTCCAAAGCTTCAGCGCGTCGAGCGGCCGCAAGTTCGGATCGAGCCCTAAGGCCAACGCTGCGCGCTTTGCGTTCGTCGTCGCGTTGGTGAAGACTCGAAATCCCTTGGCATAGCCAGGAATGTCGTCGAAGAGCAGCGCCGGGGCATGAACAAGGCCGGCGGCGACTTCCGTTATGCCACCGATCTCGTGAAAGACCTGCGCTCCAGCAATATGGCGCACTGAGCCGATCTGCTCGGCGAGCGCGATGAATTCCCGAAGATCCTGATAGGCGACGCTCATAACGCTCCTATTTTTACGAATTGCGGTCAGCGCGCATACCGCAAAATTCATTCCATCCAATATCTAGACTGCGGCCTAAAGCCGGTCGCGCCAGACTGTCTGGACGTTTGCAAATTCCGTGACGCCAAAGGTTGAGAGTTCGCGGCCATAACCGCTAAATTTGACGCCGCCGATGGGGACGCGCGGATCAGACGACGAGAAGCCATTGATAAAAACCCCGCCCGCCTCGACGCGCCGCGCGGCTTTCGCGGCGAGGTCCAGATCATTCGTCCACAAATTGCTGCTCAGACCGTATTCGCTGTGGTTGGTCAGAGCTATGGCTTCATCGAGGTCCTCGACGGTGGTCAAAGCGGCGCAAGGGCCGAAAGTCTCCTCATCGAAGGCCGCCATACCTGGCTTTACATCGCCCAGGACGGTGGCCTGATAAAAATACCCTTTGCGCGCAGGGTAATCCCCGCCCGCGAGAAGCCTAGCGCCGGCCCGCTTTGATTCCTCAACCTGCTTATGAAGCCCCTCGCGAAGATCAGCTCGCGCCATCGGTCCCAGGAACGTGTCACGATCGAGCGGATCGCCGAGTTTCAAAACGCGGACGCCCTCGACGAAACGCTCGGTGAATTCATCGGCGATCGGCTTTTCCAGGATAAATCGCTTCGCTGCGATGCAGACTTGTCCGTTATTCTGAAAGCGAGCCTTGATACCAGCGGACACCGCCCTGGATAGGTCGGCATCCTTCAAAACAATGAAGGCGTCCGATCCGCCGAGTTCGAGAACGGACTTCTTTAAGAGCGCGCTTGCCTGCGACGCCACAGCCGCGCCGGCCTTTACGCCGGCCGTCACCGTGACCGCGGCAACGCGCCGATCGGCAACCACGCCCGCAATCTTCTCCTGCGGAATATTGAGCACCGAAAACAAGCCCTCAGGCAAGCCGCTCTCCCGGCACGCATCCGCCAAGTTGAACGCCGAGCGCAGAACGTTGCGCGCCGGCTTCAGCAGGAACGGGTTACCCGCAAGCATGATTGGCGCCGCGGCGCGAAGAACCTGCCATAGCGGAAAATTCCACGGCATCACGCCGAGCACAGTCCCCAGCGGCAGATAGGAAACATAAGCCGTGCCGGTCGCGACCGGCATCGGCCGGTCTGCCAGCATCGCCGGACCATGTTCCGCATACCATTCGCATTGGCTCGCGCATTTCAGAACTTCGGCTTCAGCTTCGCCGATGGTCTTGCCCATTTCGAGGGTGATGACCAGAGCCAACTTGTCGAGGTTTTGCCGCAGCGCGGCGCCGAGCCTGCCGAGCATTTCGGCGCGCCGCGCAACCGGCGTTTCCTTCCAGACGCGAAACGCGCCGCCGGCGCCGGCGAGTCTCTGCTCGAGATCCGTATCGCTCAGATCGGGAAACGTCTCGATCGTCTCTTCGGTGAAGGGATTGATCGAGATCGCCTGGTCGCTTGCTCTCATGGTCTTAAGCTTCTCATCTCACCGCCGGAACAGCATAGGCGCCGGGCCACAGCGATCCGGGTTATGATCGAAGGGCCGTCACAACTATATTGTCATACAATATGTCAATATGGACCATCGCCGTCAACGCGCCGCCTGACCCAACCACGGCAAATTGCCTAAAAGCCTTGCTGCCGATGATTATTTGTTGGACGCCATCCAGCTTGACGGTCAGAGGCCCACAATTTTAAGATCGTCTGACAATAAAGCGGAGCTCGGTTCTCGTGGCTCGGTCGATTTTGGTCCGCGAAATGGCCGCGATGGGTTAACAGGCTAACGTCGACAGGCTTGCCAGGATTGGCACGCTAACCGCATCGCGTACCTAAACTGGGGCACTGGATGAAGACTGCGATCGTCAATATCGGCCGAATTGTCAGCGGGGATTGGAAAGAGCCGTTTCAATCCGGCGATGCAATTCTTTGTGAAGACGGCCTCATCCAATCGGTCGGCAGTCTATCGGCTCAGGAAATAGGCTCCGCCGATGTCGTGATCGACGCCGACGGCGCGGTCGCGATTCCCGGCCTGATCGACAGCCATGTGCATATTACGTTCGGCGATTATACGCCGCGGCAGAAGACGGTCGGCTATCTCGAAAGCTATCTCCACGGCGGCGTGACAACGGCGATCTCCGCGTCGGAAGTGCATGTGCCCGGCCGCCCAAAGGACCCGGCTGGCGTCAAGGCACTGGCCGTTGCCGCGGCGCGCTGTTTCAAGACCTATCGGCCGGGCGGCATGCGCGTCCACGCAGGCTCGGTCATTCTCGAGCCGGGTTTGACCGAGGCGGATTTTGCCGAACTGCGCGATCAGGGTGTCTGGCTCGCCAAAGCCGGGTTCGGCGCCTTTGCGACGCCGTTCGATTATGCCGAGCCAATCGCCTGGGCCAAACGTGCCGGTATGGTCACGACCATGCACACGGGCGGTTCCTCCATTCCGGGTTCGTCCGGAATCTGGGCGGACCATCTCCTCGCTGCGCGCCCGCATGTCTCGTTTCATGTGAACGGCGGCCCGGTTGCGATGCCGGACAGGGATTTTCCTCGCCTTGTCGAAGAATCCGAAATCGCCCTGCAAGTCTGCACAGCGGGGAACCTGCGTACGACGCTGCTCGTCGCCAATCTGGCGCGGAAGGCCAATGCGTTCCATCGGCTGTTGATCGCAACCGACACGCCGACCGGCAGCGGCATCATGCCGCTTGGCATGCTTTATACGATCTCGCATCTGGCGAGCCTCACCGATCTCGCGCCCGAACTCGCAATCGCCGCGGCAACAGGAAACAACGCCGAGGTCTATAGGCTGAACGCCGGTTTTCTCAAAAATGGCCGCGACGCGGACATTGTCCTCATCGATGCCTGCGCCGGCGGCTCGCAAGACGACGCACTGTCCGCGCTCCGCAACGGCGATGTCACCGCGGTCGGGGCTGTCATCACCGGCGGCATTCCGCGCTTCGTCGGTCGCAGCCGCAACACGCCGGCGACCATCCGCCGTATCCGCGTCGCCGAATGCCGTCTGCCTATGGATTTCTCGGGAGCGGAACATTGAGCAAAGCACCCAAACTTCTCATCGTCGGCGGTGGTCCGGTCGGAATCGTCTCGGCCGTCGCCGCGGCGCAGGCCGGTTTCGCGGTGGAGCTGATCGAGGCCGCAAACGAAATCGACACGCGGCCGCGTGCTTCAACGACGCATCCGTCGACGCTCGAGATGATCGACCGAATCGGCCTGTTCGATCGCTTCGTCGCCGAGGGCCTGGTCGCGCGAGAGTTCCAGTTCTGGGATCGTGAAACAAGCACGCTCGTCGCGACCTTCGATCACGAGATCCTGCGCAACGACACGCGCTTTCCATTCGTCGTTCAAACCGAGCAGCACAAGCTCGCCCGAATGGGACTCGACAAGCTCCGCGAATATGGCGTGAACGTGCGTTTCGGCGTGCGCGCCGTCGCCTGTCGGCAGAATACCGATCGCGTCCTCGTCGACGCCGAAACGGGCGAAGGCCCGGAGACGCTGAACGCCGATTGGGTTATCGCTGCCGACGGCGGCCGCAGCGCGATGCGCAAATCGCTCGGAATTTCCTTCGACGGCTATACTTGGCCCGAGCGTTTTGTCGTTCTCACCATCCTCGACGACATGCATGCGATCAATGGCTACGCCTTCCGGAGCTATTTTGCCGGGACCGGCGAATGGGCCAATCTGTTCAAGGTCGCCGGCGACGACGGCAAAGGCCGCTGGCGCGCGGTCTTTCCCACGGCGGTCGAGGAGACCGACGAAGAGGCACTGTCCGACAGCGCCGCCATGGCGCGCCTCAACCGGCTCTACCCGTTGGAGCGGCCCTACCAGATCGTCCACAAGAACCTTTACGCCGTCCATCAGCGGGTCGCAGAAACCTTCCGGATCGGCCGCGTTCTGCTCGCCGGCGACTCGGCTCATGTCAACAATCCGATCGGCGGATTGGGCCTCAATTTCGGCATCCACGATGCGATGGATGCCGTTGGGACGCTGTCAGCGGTCGCGTTGCGCGGCGAAGATCCAGCGATGCTCGATCATTATTCGCGGCGGCGCCGGTTCTTGAATGTGAAATTCGTCCAGGAGCAGACGGTCGCCAATAAAAAGCGTCTCGAAGAAAAAGATACGGCATCGCGCCAAGCGAGCTTCGACATATTGCGGACGACCGCCGCCGATCCCGCGCGGGCCCGTGCCTTCCTTCTGCGTTCATCGCTGATCGACAGCGTCCGTGAAGCGGCGGAAGTCGCCTGAGACATCATAAGAGCCGGCTTCCCGCCGCGACAAGGAGATATTATGCAGGGCGCATCGGTTTTGTTTTCGGAAATGACGCCGCCAGCAGGCCAGGAGCAGCGTTTCCACAACTGGTATGACGAAGAGCACATCCCGCTGCGCATGGATGTTCCGGGCTTCGTCTCCGCGCAGCGCTATCGTGATCTTGCGGACGACGCGAAAGGCTTTCTTGCCGTCTATGAAATGACCGACCCCGGCGTCATGAAGACTCCTGCCTATCAAGAGGTGAAAACGAAACCGAGCGAGACGACGCGCGAAATGCTGAGCACCGTCTTAGGATTCACGCGCTATATCGCGGCCGAGACCAGCGTGCGCCGGCAGCCGAACGAACGCGGCATCAGCGCAATCGATGCACCGCTCCTTTATGCGGTCTGGTTCGAAGTGCCGGAAAGCGCGCAGGCCGATTTCGACGCCTGGTACGAGCTCGATCACGTTCCGCACCTGATGGGCTGCAAGGATTGGCTGATGGTTCGCCGCTTTCGCGTGATCGACGGCGAGCCGACATCCGCCAACCGGCTCGCGTTGCATTATCTTGGCGACCGTTCGGCGCTCGATTCGCCGGAGCGCGCGACCGCCCGCAAGACGCCGTGGCGCGAAAGGCTCGCCGCCCTTCCCTGGTTTTCCGGCCGCTATAGCCTGTTCGAGCGGCTTGGTGCCCGCCAGATCGGCTGCTCGCGCTGAAAGCGATTAGGCAGGGCCAACGATGAGCAAAGTGCGTATCGCGCATATCGCCGGCCCCACGGCGACAATTCAGAATACGCCGCCGCTCGTCACCTCAAACAAGGCGCGCGAGAAACATGGCCTCCCCGCGCGCCACAACCCCGATGGGTCTCTGCCGACGTTCGATGCGCTGCGGCCGCAACGCTTGGCCGCGCCGGCGCGCATCTATGTGGAACAATTTTCCGCGCATCCGCTCGAAAGCGATGCCGCGGCGCTTTACGACGCACCGGACGGCTATATCGGCGAAGATGGAATCTTTCGCCGCGTGCGGGCTAAGGCCGGCGACAGACCTGTCTACGAAGTCGAGCTTCGGCCGGAGGACGGCCTCTATCCGTTGCCTTACATGGCCCGCCAGGCAAACGGCGAGCCGTGGGAGGACGAATGCGCCACACCGGGCGCGTCGGCCGAGAGAGCCCGGCAGACTTTCTTCCCGGACGGATCACGTCTTTTCGAGGAGATCGATCGGCTTTCGGTCGGTGGCGACGGCATGGCCAGTCCCATCTCGTCCATGGCCGATATTTCGTTTTATCGTGCGACACCCTCCGCCGGCGCTGCACCCGAGCGACGCGGCAGAGATTACTTTTCCTATCGCCCGCTGCATCTCGCCACGCAGGCGCCGCGGCCGGCACTCGCGACGATCACCAATGAGGTGCAGAAGATCGCCGCCAGCGGCGCGCATGACGGACTGATTTGGACGCAGGGCAGTCCACAGATCGAAGAGACATCCTACTGGTTCAATCTGTTGATCGACACGATGCTGCCGATCTGCTGCAACGCCGCACAACGTCCGCAAGGACAGATGAGCCATGACGGCCCGAAAAACATCGCCGACTCCGTCCGCTTCCTTGCTTCGCGGGTGTGGGCCGACGCCGAGGGCCGTAACAAATGCGGGACCGTCGTCGTCCAGGAGCAGCAGATTTTCGCGGCGCGCGACGTCGCCAAGGGCGACGCGCGTCCGGGCGGCTATATCACGACCGGCGGTGCTGGCGGCATTCTCGGCCAGGTCGGCCATCTTGGCGCGGTCGCCCTGACCTATCTGCCCGCTTATAAACATACGTATCTATCGGATGTGAACATCAACCGCCTGCCGGAAAAGAGTCGGGCCGTCCGCAGGCATACAGCGGGCACGATCGAAACCTTCGAAATCGCCATCAAGGACGCGCGCAACAACCTCCTTCCCGAGGCGATCCCCGTGGTTTCGATCGTCAAGGACGGCGCCTATTCGACGCTCGACTATGGCGATGATCCGGCGCTCGAAGGTGATCTGGAAGCCTCGATCGACCACAAGCTTGGCCTCGACCGTCTCGCTGGCTTCGTCATCGAAGGCCTCGCGCCCTATGGCCACAGCGCTTCGACGGCGCGCGAGAAAGTCCTGCTTCAGGCAGTGTTCAGTGGACTTCCCGTATGCCGGGTCGGCCGCGGCGCACAGGGCTTTGCCGATCCGCATCCCTATCAGATAGCGGCTTCCAACCTCACCGCCACGAAGGCACGCCTGTTGCTTATGGCCTGTCTGATGAAGTTCGGCAGCCTGCCGCCCGCCGAGGATCCGAAAAACCCCACCGCCCACGAGTTGGCGCGAATTCGTGCGGAATTAGCGGCTTATCAGGCGATTTTTCTTTCGCATTAAAGGGGCGCCCCACCAGAGCAACCCGTTGCGTTGACGCACCAGCAACAGCGCGGATCGCGAAGAAAACCGACAAGACTGGCTGCAAAAAATTTGACGGAATACAGCTAAGTCATGGAGCGAGCGAAGGGAATCGAACCCTCTTATGCAGCTTGGGAAGCTGCCCGCTCTACCATTGAACGACACCTGCGCCGATGGGCAATCCTTCCCTTCGCGTTAGCGAATCCAGCAATAGCTCTCGTCTACAGGCTGATTATTCCTGCGCTTCCGGCGCAGGTAAAAACCGGCACGTAAGCCGAACGAAGCCGATGTTCGAGGCGCCTGTCTTCCCCGGCTCCCCCTTCGACCCTGCGCGGCAAGACGACGACGGACCTGTCAGCGGATTTGAGGAGAGCTTCGATCGCGCGGCGCGAATCCGACTTCGCTCAAGAGCTTGACGGCTTTCGCCATTAGATTGCGAGGGCGGAAACGGCGGCTTTCGATCGCGCGAACCGCCCAAACGATCACGGCATCAGATTGTCGCCGCGCAGCGGCAGGCTGCTGTCATAGGCATGACGCGCGCGCCTGTACTCGAGAGCGAGTTC
>JAJXZN010000287.1:0-4540 GCA_021780015.1 Pseudomonadota bacterium | reverse complement strand
CAATTGGACTTTGAGCCAATCCTCATACTGATCGTCGACCCGTTTTAGCGCGCTGATCAGCGTATCGCGGCGGTCGCGTTGGCGATTCTTCAAAACGCGCATCGTTCCGGACGATATGCCATCAGAACCTACGCCATTGAGCTGCGCGAGTGCCGCCTCGACTCCGGCGACACGGGCGCGGATTTCGCGATTCTTGGCCGTTGCGAGCTCACGCCGTCCCTCAACGTCAAGGCCGAGCTTGCGCACCACGAAAGGCAGGCTCAGCCCCTGCCCGACCAGCGTGGCAAGGATCACGGCAAAGGTGATGATGAGCACGACGTCGCGCTGCGGAAACGGCGCGCCATCGACCATGAACGGGATCGACAAAGCCGCCGCCAGCGAAACGACGCCGCGGATGCCGGTGAAGCCGATGAAGATATCGTGCTTCCATGGCAGCGCCCGGCGGCCGCGGCTCTTGCGCACCAGATCGCGCGGGATCCGGGTCAGAACCAAAACCCAGATCAGCCGCACCGCGACGGCGGCGAGAATAACGACCCCGATGGCGAGCGGCAGTTTTTGCCAGGACTCCTGGCGCAGACTCGCAATGATCGGCCAAGCCTGCAGGCCGGTGATGACGAAAATCGAGCCTTCCGTGACATAGACGACGAAGCGCCAGAAGAAATAGCCCTGCAAACGCGTCGCGGGCGGAATGGAACCGGCGCCGTTGGCGCTGACGTAGAGCCCCGCCGCCACCGCCGCCAAAACGCCCGAGCCGCCAAGCGCCTGCAGCGGCCAGAAGGCGATATAGGGCGTGAGCAAGGCGATGGTCAGTTCGATTTGCGGATCGCCCATATGCCGGCGCAGCCGCAAGGTGGCCCAGCCGACGGCAAGCCCCCAGGCGACGCCGGCGATGGCGACGACGATGAAAAGGCCGGCCGCCTCCGGCAGGGAAAAACTGCCGCGCTCGACCGCGGTGACCGCGAAGCTGAACAGAATGAGCGCCGTGGCGTCGTTGACGAGGCCTTCGCCCTCGAGAACGGTGACGATGCGCCCCGGCAGCGCCAGCCCGTCGGTGATCGCGATCGGCGCCACGGCATCCGGCGGCGCGACGATCGCGCCGAGGACGAAGCCGAGCGCCAAGGGCCAGCCCAAGAGGCCATGCACCGTGACGGCGACCGCCGCCGCCGTGGCGCAGACGCAGCCGACCGCCAGCAGGAAAATGTCGCCGAACTCGCGCTTGAAGCCGCGCCAACTCATGCCGACGCCAGCAATATAGAGCAAGGGCGGCAGCAAGACCTGAAGAACGATGTCAGGTTCGATCGGAATGCGCGGCAAGTGCGGCAGAAAGCTCGCCGCAATGCCGAAGATCACCAGGAAGATCGACGACGGCATGCGCAGCCTGCGCGCCATGATGGCGCCGATCGCCGTCAGGGCGATAAGGGCAAAGGTGATCAGCGCAGGGTGCGACATGTCGCGGTCCGGTTAAAGGGCCTGAACGGGCAAGGGCGGCGCCCTTTTAGAACGGGAACGGCCGGGAGCGAAGTGCAGCCTTACGGCATGCGGAAGTGCTTGGAGAGTTTCAGGCCTTGGCCCTGATAGTTCGAGCCGCCGACCTGGCCATAAAGCGCCTGCGGCGCTTCGGCCATCTTCTCGTAGACAAGCCGGCCGATCACCTGTCCGTCCTCGAGGATGAACGGCACTTCGTGGCTGCGTACTTCGAGGACGCCGCGGCTGCCGGGATCGCCGCTCTCGGTATAGCCGAACCCCGGATCGAAGAAGCCGGCGTAATGGACGCGGAATTCGCCCATGGCCGGGTCGATCGGCACCATCTCGGCAGCAAGGTCGCGCGGGATATGCAGCTTCTCTTGCGAGGCGAGAATATAGAATTCGTCCGGATCGAGGATGAGCCTCTTGTCCGGCCGGGCGCGGATCGGCTCCCAGAAATCGCCGATGTCATAGGCGCCGACGCGATCGACATCGATGATGTCGGTATGTTTCTGCGCCCGGTAGCCGACGATCTCGCCGATTGTCTCGGTGCTCAACGCGACGCTGAGCACGAGGCCGTCGCGCAGGTTCAGCGTTTCGCCATCGACGAGCTTTTGCTCGCGATGGCGCAGCGCAAGGTCCTTGTCGCTCAGCGTGAAGTCGGTATGCGAAAGCTGCGACGAATTGAGCCGGCGAAAGCGGATTTGATTGAGCTTGCTGCCCTCGTGGACGCGCACGCTGAAGCTGCGCGGCGAAACCTCCGCATAAAGCTGGCCCTTATAGGCTCTCGCAACGACATCAAAGACTTCGCTTTCGTCGGTGATAAGCCGGGTGAAGATGTCGAGACGCCCGGTCGAGCTTTTCGGATTGGCGACGGCCGAAATGCTGTTCGGCAGCACGAGCGATTCCAGCAGCGGGATGACATAGACGCAGCCGCGCTCCAGCACGGCGCCCGGACCGGTCAAACTGATCTCATCGAATTTCAGGTTTTGCAATTGCGCGGCGACCGTCCGGCTTTTGCCCGGCAGAAAGCTCGCGCGCACCCGATAGGCCTTCGGGCCCAGCCGCAAGTCGAGACTCGCGGGCTGTTTCTGCGAAGCCTCGATCGCGTCGCGCGCGCGGATCATCTCGCGCCGCAGCATGATGTCTATTTTCTCGCGGCCGAGGAGGCCGAATGCGTTCCCGAAAAGTAGGGAGGCACTCTCGTCCTCGAAAAGGGCGGAGAGGGTCGCTGTTTCCATGTCTATCGGCTCGGAATGGTCACGTGAGCAGGCCCGCCGGACGTCTGAGCGTCAAGGCGTAAGCCCGGCTGCCAACAGCTATTTTCCCTTGAGCCGGGCAAAGGCAAGGACTATTGTGCGGGGACGTGGTCATTTGGGCCGGCCGGCTTGCCGCCACGTTAAACAAGGGACTAAAAGGGCCGAGGCTGCGAAGCATTCCCCTTTTCAATCCGTCCTTTGCGATCTGCCGTCCCGGCCGCGCCCCCGCCGGACCGCGCTTGCCCCGTGCGGCCCGCGAGCAGGAGAAGAGAATGACAAAAAAAACGCCGGGCGATGCGCTGAAGGACCCGAAGAATTGGCGCGAAGCCACGCGGCTGATCCATGGCGGGACGTTGCGTTCGCAGTTCGGCGAGACCTCGGAGGCGCTCTTTCTGACCCAAGGCTTTGTCTATGACACGGCTGAAGCCGCCGAAGCGCGCTTCAATGGGCAGGACCCCGGCTTCATCTATTCGCGCTATTCCAACCCGACCGTCGCCATGTTCGAGGAGCGCATGTGCCTGCTCGAAGGCGCCGAGGCGGCGCGGGCGACGGCAAGCGGCATGGCCGCCGTCACCGCCGCGCTGCTGGGCCAACTCAGGGCCGGCGATCATGTCGTCTCGGCACGGGCCTTGTTCGGCTCCTGCCTTTATGTGGTCGAAGACCTGCTGCCGCGATTTGGCGTGGCGGCAACGCTCGTCGACGGCGCCGATCTCGCCCAATGGGAAGCGGCAGTGCGGCCGGAAACCAAAGCCTTCTTCCTCGAAAGCCCGACCAACCCGAGTCTCGACGTCTATGACATCGAGGCGATCGCCGCGATTGCCCACCGGCACGGCGCGCGGCTCGTCGTCGACAATGTCTTCGCCTCGCCGATCCTGCAGAAGCCGCTGCAACTCGGCGCCGATTGCACCGTCTATTCGACGACCAAGCATATTGACGGCCAGGGCCGATGTCTCGGCGGCATCATCCTGTCGAGTCGCGAATTCATCGACACCCATATGCAGACGTTCCTGCGCCAAACCGGCCCGGCCCTTTCGCCGTTCAACGCTTGGGTCATGCTGAAATCGCTGGAGACGCTACCCTTGCGCGTCAACCACCAGGCGGCGAGCGCGGCGCGGATCGCCGATGTCCTGGCCGAACACCCGAACGTAACGCGGCTCACTTATCCCGGTCGGCCCGATCACCCCCAGGCGGCGATCGTGCGGCGGCAGATGAAGGGCGGCGGCACGGTCGTAACCTTTGAAGTGCCGGGCGGCAAGGCCGGCGCTTTTGCGGTGGCCAACGCCCTTTCGATCATCAAGATTTCAAACAATCTCGGCGATGCGAAAAGCATCATCACCCATCCCGCAACGACGACCCACCAGCGCCTGACGCCGGAGGCGCGGGCCAAAATGGGGATTAGCGACGGGATGCTGCGGCTTTCCGTCGGCCTCGAAGATGCCGATGATCTGCTCACCGATTTGACCCAGGCGCTCGCGGCGCTTGCGCGGCCCGGGCTGGCGGCCGAATAGACAGACATTCGAGAAACTTATTTTACTTCGACGCAAAATTTGGCGGACTTCTAACGAATTTTCAACCATCTGCGCGGCACGGTGTGCGCTCCGGAGACCGCGATGATGTTGAAATTTCGCAGTCTATTGGTGTCGCTGGTCCTGCCGCTTATGGTCGTCGCCTCAGGCTTCGAGAAAGCGCCGGACCAGGCCGACGCTAAACTGCGCCAGCAATATGTGCGGCCGACCGCGACGCCCTATCCGGACGACGATCCCTATTCGCCGGCCAAAGAGGCGCTCGGACGCACCATGTTCTTCGATCCTTTGCTG
>JAJXZN010000254.1 GCA_021780015.1 Pseudomonadota bacterium | reverse complement strand
GCGTATTGGCTGCCGGGTCGAGCTCCGTCTCGATTTCAAGGGTGAAGGGCTCTTGCGGCGGCGAGGCGATCGTCAGCCGGTCGGGCGTGACGAAATTGGCTTTGATGTCGAGCCGCGTATCGTCGAGTTTGAGCCGCTTCAGCGTCAGTCCGTCGCCGTCGAGCACCAGATCCGCGCCGGTACGGCCTTGCGGATTCGGTCTGAGCTTGAGCCGGGCGATGACGCGCGTCGCGTTGCGGTCGAGCTTGATGTCGAGATCGACCCCATCGATCAGAAAGTCTGGCGGGCGGTAGTCGGCGAGGCGAATGGCTTTGGCAAGATCGGTACGCATCGGGGCCTCGCAGCGGAACAGAAGCTCAATCCGCTGAGGATCATAAGGATTCCGGTGCGGGGCGCAAACGAGGCGGGGTTCAGGCGGCGATAATCGTGCGGCGGATGATGGCGGCCGCGGCGACATTGCCGAGGCCGAGCAGCGCCAGCAGGACGGGCTCGCCGAGACCGAAGAAGCGGCTTTGCAGCAGCGCAGTCGCGAGCGAACCGGCGACCATGAACAGCGCGCTTTGAATGTTGACCGCGGCGATCGTGCGGGCGCGCTTGTCCGGCGCGGCGCGGGCCTGGATCGTGGCAAACAACGGGACGACGAACAGGCCGCCGGCGGCGGCCACGCCGAAGACTTCAAGCCCGATCAGCAAGCCCCGTGCGGTGTCGAAGAAATCCGCAAGCGAGGCGTCGCTTCCCTGTGCCGCCGCAATGGCATGCGTTGACCAAGCCAAACCGGCCAAGAAAAAGGCCATGCCGAGCGTCGCCGTCGGGACCCAGACGAGCGTGATGCGCCCGCGCGCAAATTCGGCTGCGGCGAGCGAGCCGATGCCGATGCCGAGTGCGAAAAAACCGCTGATCGCAGCTTCGACGCCAATGCCGCCGCCCGTCGCTTTACGAACGGCGACGGGCACCAGGGAGAGAGCGACGGCGCCGGTCAGCCAGAACCAGGAGACCGCGAGCCCCGGCCGCCAAAGTTGCACCTCGGCAAGAAGTTCGCGCAGCAGGTTGCCGGTCGAGCCCAGAATGTTGCGATGGATGCGCAGACCGGGGGCTGCCGCCCCTCTTGTCGGAATGAAGAGGCTCGCCGCATAGGCCGCAATGGCGATCAACATGAGCTGCGCCGCTACGATCGTGGGCGCGATGCTTCTATTCGCCGCCAGCGCGCCGGCGACGAGACCGAAGAGGATGGCGAGGAAAGTCGCGGCTTCGACGAGCGCATTGCCGGCGGGGAGCTCTTCGGTCTTCAGCTGCTCGGGCAGAAATCCATATTTCACCGGGCCGAACAAAGCCGCGATCGTACCGAGGCCGAAGAGCGCGACATAAAGCAAGGGCAGGGCGCCGAACCATACGCCCGCCGCGGCAATTGCTTGGACGAATATTTCGCCGATCTTCAGGCGCCGCGCGACGCAGGCCTTATCGTAAGCATCGGCCCATTCGCCGGCGAGGCCCGAGAGGACCACCGACGGGAGAATGAAAATGCCGACCGCGAGCGTGATCAAAGCACCGGCATTGGTCTCGCCCAAGCGAAACAAAACCAGCGTCGCCAAGAGATTGCGGACGAAATTGTCGTTGAAGGCCGACAGGAACTGGCACCAGAAAAGGCCCGCGAACCTTGGGCTGCGCAACAGAGCGAGAAACATGCGCGGCTCTCAGTGTAGCGGCTCGGCATGGCCGACGAGCCGGGCGATCGCCGGGAATTGCTCTCGGACCTTATGCTCGAGCGCATCGACCGCCTGATGCACTGCGGCGACGCTGGTGCGCGGATTGGCGCGGCAATGGTAATTTACAACAAGGCCCGCCGCCGTCTGCCGGGCCCGGACATCGTGAATGTCCTCGATACCCTGGCTGGCGGCCGCGGCCAACGCCCTGGCAATGGCCGCGCGGATTTCTTCCGGCGCGTTTTCGCCGGCGAGTTCGTGCGGCTCCAGCGGCTCGATATGGGTGTCGATCTCGATATCGGGACCAAGTTCCTTGCGCGCCTCGGCTTCGAGACCGGAGGCGATGCTGTGGGCCTGGCCGAGCGGCATGGCGGCATCGACCTCGATGTCGCAGGACAGCGCAATCCTGCCCGCGACCTGCTGGACGATGACATGGTGGATGGCGACATGCCGCTTCATCGCAATCAGCAGCAGCCGCTCCAGCACCGTTTCGTCATTGAGCGCCACGGGCGTCGTCTCGACCGTCAGTTCGACATCGGAATGGGTCGCGGCAATCGCGGCGCTGACATTGCCCTTGATCGCGGTGACATCGTCCTGCGGCAAGGTTCGCGGCACGCAGATGGCGATATCGCCGAGCACATGCGCGCCGACCGGGCGCAGCCGCAGATTGTCGATGGCGATCACGCCGGGGACCCGCAGTGCCGTTGCGCGTATGCTTTCGGCCATGCCGCGCGGAGCGGCATCGATGAGCGTGTCGATCGTCCGGCGCGCCAGCCGGTAGCCGGCGATGGCGATGTAGACGGCCACGGCAATGGCGGCAATCGTATCGCCTTGGGCAAAACCGAAGCGCGCCGCGACCAGTCCGAAGAAAGCGATGACGGAGCCGACGATATCGGAGGCGAAATGCAAGACGTCTGCGGCGAGCGCGTCGCTTTTCGTCTGGCGCGCAATGCGCGACAGAGCGCGTGCGCGGGAAAAATCGACCAGGACGGAAACAATCAAGACGCCGAAGGCCAACGGATTGGCGTCGACCGCCGCCGCCTTCTCGGTCAGCCGATGAGCCGCCTCAATGAGGATAAAGGCGGAAAGCGCGAAGAGAAACGCCGTCTCGCCCAGCGCCGCCACCGTCTCGATCTTGCCGTGACCATAGTGATGCTCCGCATCGGCCGGCTTGCCGGCGACGCGCACGGCATAATAGGTGAGAATTGTCATGCCGACGTCGATCAGATTATGCCCGGCTTCCGATAGCAGCGCCAAGGAGCCCGACAAAAACCCGGCGACGAATTTCGCGATTGTGAGAATGGCGCTCGCGGCGATGGAGAGGAGCGCAGCTCTTTCCTTGATGCGTTGGGCCTGGTCCATGGGGCGTCCGGCGCATAATGAGAGATTGAGCTTGCCGCGGCGGCGACGGGGGTTTTATCAGTCCTGGAGCATGCTGCAAGCGGCAAGGCTTCAGACCGATCGGGAGTGCCTATGGAATATCTTCACACAATGGTTCGCGTGACGGACCTCGACCAATCGCTCGATTTCTATTGCGGCAAGCTTGGCCTCGTCGAAATGAGCCGCATCGTCAACGAGCAGGGCCGCTACACCTTGGTCTATCTGGCCGCACCGGGCGACGCGGACGCGGCCAAGGCAACCCAGCGGCCGCTCGTCGAACTCACCTATAATTGGGATCCGGAGACCTATACCGGCGGCCGCAACTTCGGCCATCTGGCCTTTGCGGTCGATGATATTTACGCGACATGCGAAGCGCTGCAGAAGGCGGGCGTGACCATCAACCGGCCGCCGCGCGACGGCCATATGGCCTTCATCCGTTCGCCCGACAATATCTCGATCGAGCTTTTGCAGAAGGGCGGCCACAAGCCGCGGCAGGAGCCATGGGCATCGATGCCGAATACCGGCGTTTGGTAGGGGCTCAACTCTTCTTCGGCTTGGATTTTCCGACGGCCTTCTCGCGCGGGGTTGCAACGAGGGCCGCGACCGCCGCCGACTGATAGCCGTAGGATTTGAAACGCTCGACCGTGAGCGCGATCTCTTCGTCGGGCAGGATATGCGGCTGCCCGATGCTGCGCGCGATCACGTACATTTTGGCGAGGGTTTCAAGCTCGACGGCGCGCCACATCGCCTGGCCGAGATCGCGACCGGTGACGAGCATGCCGTGCTGGCCGAGCAGCACGCCGTGACGGTCGCGCAGACCTTCGACGACGAGATCGGACAATTCCTGCGTGCCATACGGCGCGTAGGGCGTGCAGCGCACATTGGAGCCGCCGAAGGCCGCGATCATGTAATGCGCGGCGGGGATTTCCTCGCGCAGCATCGACAGCG
>JAJXZN010000233.1 GCA_021780015.1 Pseudomonadota bacterium | reverse complement strand
CCCCCCGGAACTGGTTAACACTGCGCATTCCTTTCATCGGGGTTGATCGAACAGTCCAACTTGCTCGCTATTTACGTTGATACGTAGGCCTTTTCGTCGTCCTGCGGGACGCCGTCGCCATCGGCATACATTTTGGCGAGCTTCCAGCGGGCAAGCGACTCGCCGCCGGCCGCAGCATATTTCAGCGCCTGGAGGCCCGAGCGCGAATCCCCGGTTTTGAAATCTTCAAGGCCGGCGCGCAAAGCCGCTTCCGGATTCTTGAAAATCTGCAACGGAATCTTGTCGCCGGCCGTCGCCGACTGCGGCGTGCCGTCGAAAGCCACCGTCACGTGCGGCGACACGACCATCGCCGCGGCGAGCGCGAAAGTCCCAACAAGGAGGCGATGCGGCTTAGCTATCTGCATAGCTCACAACCTCGCCTGCCCCGCCCGGCTGCGTCACCGCGCCGTAACGCGCGGGGCCGACCTGCTGGGCATATTTCCAGATCGCGCCCGAGCCGAATTGCGTCGTGCGCGGCTTCCAGGCCTTCTTGCGCTCCGCCAGTTCTTCGTCCGAAAGCTTGACCTCGATCGTGTGATTGATCGCGTCGAGGCGGATGATGTCGCCGTCGCGGATGAGCGCGATCGGGCCGCCGACCGCCGCCTCCGGCCCGACATGGCCGATGCAGAAGCCGCGCGTCGCGCCGGAAAAGCGCCCGTCGGTGATCAGCGCGACCTTGTTGCCCATGCCCTGGCCGTAAAGCGCCGCTGTCGTTGCCAGCATCTCGCGCATGCCGGGGCCGCCGCGCGGACCCTCATAGCGGATGACAAGGACGCAGCCCGGCTCGTAGCGCCGGTTCTCGACCGCATCGAAACATTCTTCCTCGCTGTCGAAGCAGCGTGCCGGCCCCTCGAAGACGAGCTTGTCTTTGTCCATGCCGGCGACCTTCACGATCGCCCCATCCGGCGCCAGATTGCCCTTGAGGCCGACGACACCGCCGGTCGGGCTCAGCGGCTTGTCGGCCGGATAGACCACGTCCTGATGCGGGTTCCATTTCACGCCGGCGAGATTCTCGGCGATCGTGCGGCCCGTGACAGTCAGGCAGTCGCCGTGCAGATAGCCGTGATCGAGCAAGGTCTTCATCAGCAGCGGAATGCCGCCGGCTTCGAACATGTCCTTGGCGACATATTTGCCGCCCGGCTTCAAGTCGGCGATGTAAGGCGTGCGCTGAAAGATCTCGGCCACCTCAAAGAGGTCGAAGTCGATCCCGGCTTCATGCGCGATGGCCGGCAGGTGCAAGGCGGCATTGGTCGACCCGCCGGATGCGGCGACCACGGCGGCGGCATTCTCCAGCGCCTTGCGGGTGACGATATCGCGCGGGCGAATCTTGCGCGCCAAGAGCTCCATCACCATCTCGCCGGCGGTCATGCAGAAGCTGTCACGGATCTCGTAAGGCGCCGGCGCGCCGGCCGAATACGGCAACGCAAGGCCGATCGCCTCGGAGACCGTGGCCATCGTATTGGCGGTGAATTGTGCCCCGCACGCGCCAGCGGACGGGCATGCGACCGTCTCGAGTTCGTCGAGATCGGCGGCGGACATCGCGCCGACGGAATATTTGCCGACCGCTTCGAACAGGTCCTGCACCGTCACCTGCTGGCCGCGGAAATTGCCGGGCAGGATCGAGCCGCCATAGATGAAGACCGAGGGCACGTTGAGGCGCAGCATCGCCATCATCATGCCGGGCAGCGACTTGTCGCAGCCGGCGAGGCCGACGAGCGCATCATAGCAATGGCCGCGCATGGTGAGCTCGACGGAATCGGCGATCACTTCGCGCGACACCAGCGAGGCCTTCATGCCCTGATGGCCCATGGCGATGCCGTCGGTGACGGTGATCGTGCAGAATTCGCGCGGCGTGCCATTGGCGGCAGCGACGCCTTTCTTCACCGCCTGCGCTTGGCGCATCAGAGCGATGTTACAGGGCGCGGCCTCGTTCCAGCAGGAGGCGACACCGACGAGCGGCTGATGAATTTGCTCGCGAGTCAGTCCCATGGCATAGAGATACGACCGATGCGGTGCCCGCTCCGGCCCCTCCGTGACATGACGGCTGGGAAGGTCTTTCTTATCGACGACGCGCGCTTCCAACTCTATCAACCCCGCTGGTTCGAAAAGTGAGCGACAGCCCTAAAGAGGGACACCCAATGCCACGCGGGGGGCGCGGGCGATGACTCCTGATGACGAACTCCGCCTAGAACAGCTTCTGCAAGAGTGACTCGGCACCAAACTTCGCTTCCTTCGAGTAACTTCAACTAGCCGCCGGTTTATGGCTGAAAAGCGGCTTTCTTCTTCACTGCATCGCATCTGCAGAAGATGCTCCCGAGCTGTTGCCCTAATGCAACGACTCTTGAAACGCGCTTAAGGGCCGACGCGCCAAAGCGCGGGCCCCCTGCAATTCAAGACTTATGGTAACCGAAGTGCCGGTTAGTCCGGCTTGCCGCGCCGGGCCCCGGTTTCGTCGCGGCCCAGGAAGCGGGCGAACGCGGCGAGCGCAGCATCCGACACATGGTGTTCTATACCCTCGGCATCAAGCTCCGCGCAGTGCTTTGGCACACCAACCGCAACGAGCAAGTCAACGACGAGCCGGTGCCTGGCACGGACCTTGGCGGCCAGCGCCAGCCCCTCCGGCGTCAGGAAGACGCCGCGATAGAGTTTTGAGGTGGCGAGGCCTTCGCGTTTCAGCCGGGCGATGCTTTTGATTGCCGTGGCGTGCGAGACGCCGAGGCGGCGGGCGATGTCGGTCGGCCGCGCCTCGCCTTCCGACTTCAGGAGATCGTCGATGAGTTCGACATAATCCTCGAGCACGGCCGTCGCCTGCGCCGAGCGCGCCTTGCCGAAGCGCTCCGCCTGATCGGCCTCGGACGGCAGGCCATCCTGCGTTACGCTGACGGTTTTCACGGCCATTCCGAATCTTTGCCCAGATGTCCCTTTTCGGCGCGGCGAGATTGCACCTTCCGCTGGGGAACATCAATCCGGGAGGAATTTGAAAGCAAAGACCGATTTGCTGCGCTGCCGGCACGCCCCGGCAACCGAGCGGTTAGCCGGGCGGGCTATCGGCGTGGCAAAGCTTGGGCATGTTCGGCGCGTTGAATTTATCGAGCGTGCCGCAGGAGGTGCAGCCGCTGACCACGAGCGACAATATGAAAATCCCGACAAGACCAAGAACACGCGTCAGCACTTGAGCCCCCTATCGCGACGCCGGCTTAGCATAAATTGTCACCCGCGCGCAAAACGCGAAAGCCCGCTGAGATCACATAGGTTTTGGCAGCTGAATTGAGCAAGTATTAACCCCGTTCGCTTAGATTAAGCTCAAATGGCAAACGCTCGCAGCGACCCGACGGAGCCTGGCATGCAACCAAACGAGCAAAGAGCGGCTGAGCGCATCAGAAGCTTTCTGCGGGCACAGATCATATTCAACAACCGCCTGACGACGATCGAATGTATCATCAAGAATTATTCCGCGTCCGGCGCGAAAATCGCCATCAACGACACGCTGACGGTGCCCAACGAATTCGACCTCTATATCCCCGCCAAGCAGCGTGGCCATCATGCGCGGCTGGTGTGGCGGGATAAAGACTCGATCGGGGTGAATTTCATCGAGGCGGCTGCCGAAAAGCCGCCGATGCCGGTGCTTGACCCCACCGCGGCGCGCCTGCGCGAGCTCGAGCTGCAGAACGCCGAACTCAAACAGCGCGTTCGCGCGTTGAGCAAACGGCTGGAAGACCTTGGCCAGGACCCGACCCTCGCCGCTTGAGCCGGGCGTTCAGTCCATCTCCCGCACCGCACCGTCGTCGAGGGTGACGCGGCGCGTCATTTTTGCCGCCAGCGCCTGGCTATGCGTCGCAACCAGGGTCGCAAGCCCGGTGGCCTCGACAAGCGTTTCGAGCGCCGCAAAGACGTGATCGGCGGTGTGCGGGTCGAGATTTCCCGTCGGCTCGTCGGCTAGAAGAATACCTGGTGCGTTAGCGACCGCGCGCGCGATGGCGACGCGCGGCTGCTC
>JAJXZN010000139.1 GCA_021780015.1 Pseudomonadota bacterium | reverse complement strand
AATCGCCTATGAGGCGCCGCCGCTGCAGGCGCAGAGCTTCGACTCGATGGCGCAGCCGGCGAATTTCATCGAGGCGCTGACGCCGCCGGCCGCGGCGATGCCGCCGCCCGCCCAGGACCCCGCCTTGCAGGCGCAGCGTGGCGCGGCGCCGGGGCGCGTGCCGGGCGATCCGTCGACCTGGGGCAAGGTCGGCCGCAACGAGGCCTGCCCGTGCGGCTCGGGCAAGAAATACAAGCACTGCCACGGCCAGATCGGCTAAGCCGCTCCGGCCGATTTAAGCGCCGGTTCAATACGCGGATCAGGGCGGCCACGCCTTCGGCCTTTCGTTCAAGATCATGGAACCAGGAACGCCGCCGGAGGTTTGAGCTGCTCCCGGCGTAGGACTTGCTTCGCGTGTTCCGGCTCGGGCGCTCGACGGAGGTAAGTCCCATGATCCGCATCAAGGTCGGATGCGACATCCATTTCGAATTTCCGCAGCCGACGCCGATGATCGTCGTGCTCAACGTCCATTATTCGCGCGTGTCCGACCTCGAGCGGCCGGATTATGTCGTGACGTCGCCGCGCGTGCCGCTCTCGGGCTACCGCGATAGTTTCGGCAATTGGTGCTATCGCTTCGTCGCGCCGGCCGGCCATCTCGAAATTTCGACGCATGCGGTCGTCCGCGACTCGGGTGCCTGGGACGAGGCGGCGCTCGACGCAGCCCAGCATCCGGTCGAAGAGCTGCCGGCCGAGACGATCCAATATCTCCTCGGCAGCCGCTATTGCGAGACCGACCGCCTGACGGACGAAGCCTGGCGGCTCTTCGGCACGATGGCGCCGGGTTGGGCGCGGGTCCAAGCGATTTGCGACTATGTCCATGACATCATGAGCTTCGGCTACGAGCATTCGCGCCCGACCCGCACGGCTTACGAGGCCTATCAGGAACGCCGCGGCGTGTGCCGCGACTATGCGCATCTCGCAGCCGCCTTTTGCCGCTGCCTCAATATTCCGGCGCGCTATTGCACGGGCTACATCACCGACATCGGCCTGCCGCCGCCCTATGAGCCGATGGATTTCGCCGCGTGGATCGAGGTCTATCTCGGCGGCCGCTGGCACGCTTTTGACCCGCGCAACAATGCGCCGCGCATCGGCCGCATCCTCGTCGCGCAAGGCCGCGATGCCGCCGACGTGCCGCTGACGCATACATTCGGGCAGGGCATATTGTCGAAATTCCAGGTCTGGGCGGAGGAGGCGCCGCCGCTGGCTGCGGCCGCATCGGCATGAGATCGCGTTAGACCGACGAAAAAATCCTGCACGTTTTCGGCAACATGCTCTAAGCCTCGCGCATGAGCGAGCGCACGCCGAGTCGCAGGGGGCGCGTGGCCGATGTCCTCGTGCCCGTCGCCGTCGACCAGACCTATTCCTATCGCGTCCCGGCCGAACTTGACCTCGCCGAAGGCGATCTCGTCGAAGTGCCGCTCGGCACGCGCCAGGCCGTCGGCGCGGTCTGGGAAATCGGCGAAGGCGGCGGCAGCAATCTGAAGGCGGTCAGCGGGCGCTTCGACATCCCGCCGCTCAGCGAGAAACTACGCGCCTTTGTCGATTGGGTAGCGCGCTGGACATTGAGCCCGCGCGGCATGGTGCTGCGCATGTGTGCGCGCGCGCCCTTTGCCGCCGTCGAGGAAAAACCCCGTGTCGGCCTGCGCCGGGCGGGGCCCGAGCCGAAGCGCATGACTCCCGCTCGCGCCCGCGTGCTCGCGGCGCTCGACGGCGATCTCGCCGTCTTGAAGAGCGAATTGGCCGAGCGGGCCGCCTGTTCTGCGAGCGTCATCGATTCGCTTGTCGATGAAGGGACGCTCGAGGCCGTGGCCCTGCCGCTCGAACCGGTGGCGGGCGCCTGCAATCCTGATTTCGCGCCGCCTGAGCTCGAAGCCGATCAGGCCAATGCCGCCGCCGCGCTCATCGAGGATGTGAAGGCCCGCGGCTTTTCGGTAACTTTGCTCGAAGGCGTCACCGGCTCGGGCAAGACGGAAGTCTATTTCGAAGCGGTGGCGCAAGCGCTGCGCGACGGCCGCCAGGCCTTGATTTTGATGCCGGAGATCGCGCTCACCGCGCAATTTCTCGATCGCTTTGCGGCCCGCTTCGGCGCACGCCCGGCCGAATGGCATTCGGGGGTCAGCCCGCGCAAGCGCGCCCGTATCTGGACGGGCGTCGCGCAGGGCGCGGTGAAGGTCGTCGCCGGCGCGCGCTCGGCGCTGTTCCTGCCGTTCGGCGATCTCGCCGCTCTCGTCGTCGATGAGGAGCACGAGGCCGCTTACAAGCAGGACGACGGTGTTTCGTATCACGCGCGCGACATGGCGGTGGTGCGCGGCCAGATCGATAAAGCGGCGGTGATCCTCGCCTCGGCGACGCCGTCGATCGAATCGCGCGTCAATGCCGAGCAGGGCCGCTACAAACATCTGCGGCTCGGCGCGCGCTACGGCGGCGCCAAACTGCCATCGATCGAAGCGGTCGATCTGCGCCGCGAGCCGCCGCCGCGCGGCCGCTGGATCTCGCCGCCGCTCGTCACCGCGGTCGGCGCCGCGCTGGCTGCCGGCGAACAGGCTTTGCTCTTTCTCAACCGCCGCGGCTATGCACCGCTGACGCTCTGCCGCGCCTGCGGCCATCGGTTCCAATGTCCGAATTGCACGTCCTGGCTCGTCGAGCACCGCTTCCGCCGCGCGCTCGTCTGCCATCAATGCGGCCACATTGAACGCGTCCCGCCGCATTGCCCGGAATGCGATAACGTCGAGACGCTGACCCCGTGCGGTCCCGGCGTCGAACGGCTGGCGGAAGAAGTCGCCAAGCTCTGGCCGCAAGCCAAGGCCCTGATCCTGTCGTCGGACTTCCCCGGCGGCACACAGCGCTTGCGCGACGAGCTCGAAGCCGTCGCCCATGGCGCCTGCGATATCATCATCGGCACGCAGCTCGTGGCCAAGGGCCACAATTTTCCGCTGCTGTCGCTTGTCGGCGTCATCGATGCCGATGTCGGCCTCTCCAACGGCGATCCGCGCGCGGCCGAGCGCACGTTTCAGGTTTTGCAACAGGTGACGGGCCGCGCCGGCCGCACGGGGCGGCTCGGCAAAGCGCTGGTGCAGACCTGGCAGCCGGAACATCCGGTGATCCGCGCGCTCATCTCAGGCGATGCGGAGAAATTCTACAGCGAGGAGACGGAGCAGCGCCGCCGTGCCGGCCTGCCGCCCTTCGGCCGGCTCGCCGCGCTCATCGTCTCGGGCAAGGACCGCGCTTCGGCCGAGAACCATGCCCGTGCGCTGGTGCGCACCGCCCATGCCCTGCCGCCCAATCCGAAATGGACACTCGCCGCGCTCGGCGGCCTGCCGCGCGACGACGAGATCAGCCTGCTCGGTCCGGCTGAGGCGCCGATCGCGGTCATTCGCGGCCAGCACCGTTTCCGGCTTCTGGTCCGCGCGCCGAAATCGGCCGATCTGCAAGGCTTTCTTCGCGCCCTGCTGGCGACGGCGCCGCCGGAGCGCAGCGGCGTGCGCGTTACCGTCGATGTCGATCCGCAGAATTTTATGTGAACGCTTTGCGAGGCGGCCCGCGCCGAAGCAATCCGGAAAGACCCCTGGCCCGCTTCGCTTCGCTCGCAGTGACGGCTAGATATTCGGGTCCTCGGCCGAATGGGCGCGCATGATCGCCTCGATGAGCCGCGGGTCGAGCTTGTGCCGGTCGACGATCACCTTCTGCGCATGCACGCCCGTCACCGCTGACGCGGGAATGGCGAAATCGCCGGCATTCTCGACGTAGACGATAATGTCTTGGCGGTTGCGCGAAACCTCGCGCACGGCGCCAAATGCCTTTTGGCCATCGGCGAGAAACACTTCATATCCTTCGCCAACTTCGAGCGCGGCCATTTTCATCTCCCATCAAAAGCATCATTGGGCGGCGCGGACAGCGGCCGCGCGGCGAGAACGTATCAAAATCTTAGGACTGAGCTTTCCATTTGATCGAGCAGCCGATCGAAGGAATCTGGTGCTCCGGCGCGTGGCCGGTCGTGGCG
>JAJXZN010000127.1:476-4045 GCA_021780015.1 Pseudomonadota bacterium | reverse complement strand
CGACGTCTCGCACGGCGGCGAGACGTTTCGCGTCGCCCTGAAACGCATCAGCACGGCGCGACGCTTCACCTTGCGCGTTCGCGCGGCGACGCGCGATGTGGTGCTGACCATGCCGCCGCGCGGCTCGCTCATCGGGGCGCGCAATTTCGTCGAGCGACATGCCGCTTGGATCGGCGTGCGGCTGCAACGCCTGCCGGCGCCGATGCCGTTCGGCGGCGGCGAGGTCGTGCCGATCCGCGGCATCAATCATCGCATCGTCGAGCGGCCGCGCCAGCGCGGCATGGCTTGGGTCGAGCCTGCGCTCAATCCGGAGAGCGACAAAAGCTTGCCGATGCTCTGCGTGACCGGCGAGCGCGCGCATGTCGCGCGGCGGGTGCAGGATTTTTTGATGCGCGAGGCAAAGCGCGACATCGAGATGGCGGTGACGCGCCATGCCACCAAGCTCGGCGTCAGCCCACGCAAGATCACCCTGCGCGATACGACGAGCCGCTGGGGCTCGTGCTCTTCGACCGGAGCGCTGAACTTCTCTTGGCGGCTGATCATGGCGCCAAGCTATGTGCTCGACTATCTGGCCGCGCACGAGGTGGCGCATCTCGTCCATATGAACCACTCGCCGGCCTTCTGGAAAATCGTCGGCAAGCTCTCAGTGCATGTCGATCGCGCCGAAAGTTGGCTGAAGGTCAACGGCGCCGGTCTCTTGCGTTTCGGGCCGTACAAGGCCTGATCGTTTCCGGCCAGATCATTTGCGCACGAAGGTAAGGTAGACGGGCTTGCGCCCGGCGGCGAGCGCCTTGGCTTCGTACCGCGTCGAGGCCCAGCCGGCCCAGGGTTCGCGCCAGTCGCGTGCCGTCTTGGCCTGCCATTCGAAGTCGGACGAATCGAGCGCGCGGGCGAGCGTCCATGCGGCATTGTCGTCGATATCCGTCGCGAAGCGGATTTCTCCGCCTGCACGCACGATGCGCGCGAGCCGCTTCAGCATGTCGCCGGAAAGAAAGCGGCGCTTGCGCTGGCGCCGTTTCGGCCAGGGATCGGGATAGAGCAAATAAGCGCCGGCAAGGCTTCGTGCCGGCAGCGCATCGATGATGAGACGGGCATCGCCCTGATAGAGGCGGATGTTATCGAGGTCCTGTTCGGCGATCAGCGACAGCGCCTTGACGACGCCGTTCTCGAAGAATTCGCAGCCGATAAAGCCCTGATCGGAATGTGCCGCGGCTTCCGCCGCGAGATGCTCGCCGCCGCCGAAACCAATTTCGAGCCAGACCTGTTCGGAGGCATGCGGGAACAAGCCCGCCGCATCGGCGATCGGCCGCGCCGGATCGAGCGCCAGCCGCGGCAGCAAAGTCTCGAGCAAGCTCTGCTGATGCGCGCTCAGCTTCTTGCCCTTGCGGCGCCCATAAAGGCGCGCCGCAGGGGCGTGTTCGTCGATCATCGTTTCGGCCGTACCGGATGTATCCGCAAACCGCTGCGCACGCTCGTTCCGCTGCGTCAGTTGAAGCTTGCCCGCAGTTTATCGACGAGATCGGTCTTCTCCCAGGAAAAGCCGCCGTCGGCTTCGGGCGGCCGGCCGAAATGGCCATAGGCCGCGGTGCGGGCATAGATCGGACGGTTGAGTTGCAGATGGTCGCGGATGCCGCGCGGCGACAGGCGCATGATCTGCGGCAGCGCCAATTCGAGCTTCTCTTCTGGCACGCGGCCGGTGCCATGCGTGTCGACATAGATCGACAGCGGCTCGGAATAGCCGATGGCATAGGCGAGCTGGATCGTCACGCGGTCGGCGAGGTCGGCGGCGACGATGTTCTTGGCGAGATAGCGCGCCGCATAGGCAGCCGAGCGATCGACCTTGGTCGGATCTTTGCCGGAGAAGGCGCCGCCGCCATGCGGGGCCGCGCCGCCGTACGTATCGACGATGATCTTGCGGCCGGTGAGGCCGGTGTCGCCGTCCGGTCCGCCGATGACGAATTTGCCGGTCGGATTGACGTGCCAGATGGTCTTGTCGGTGATCCAATGCGCCGGCAGCGTCTTGCGGATATAGGGCTCGACGATGGCGCGGACATCGTCCGAGGTGAGGTTCGGGTCGAGGTGCTGCGTCGAGAGCACGATCTGCGTTGCCGCAACCGGTTTGCCGTCGACATAACGGATCGTCACCTGGCTCTTGGCGTCGGGGCCGAGCTTGGCCGCATCGGCTTCGCCGGCGTGGCGGGCGGCGGCCAGCGTCTGTAGGATCTTGTGCGAATAATAGAGCGGTGCCGGCATCAGCTCCGGCGTTTCGCGGCAGGCGAAGCCGAACATGATGCCTTGGTCGCCGGCGCCTTCGTCCTTATTGCCGGCCGCATCGACGCCCTGCGCGATATCGACGGATTGGCCATGCAGCAGCACTTCGAATTTGCAATGCTGCCAGTGGAAGCCATCCTGCTCGTAACCGATGGCTTTGATCGCCTTGCGCGCGGTTTGTTCAATGATTTCGGGCGAGAGTTCGGGGCCGCGCGTTTCGCCGGCGATAACGACGTGGTTTGTTGTCGCCAAGGTCTCGCAAGCGACACGCACCTGGTAGGGATCGATGCCGGCCTTGGCGGATTCGCGGAAGAACAAATCGACGATTTCGTCGGAGATACGATCGCAGACCTTGTCAGGATGGCCTTCAGAGACGGATTCGCTCGTAAACAGATAGTTTTGCCGGGGCACGAAACACTCCAACGTCGCCACATGCTGGAAAGAGGTGGAAATCGGCTCGGCTGCGGCGGGAAGAGACACGAGGCCAAGCGATTTGGTCGACTTTCGGCCAATCCGTTCTTTTCGTCAAGCCATTCACGGCTTAACGTTCGTTATAACGAATTTAGTTCAGGGCTTCTCAGCCTGGCCGTTTCCGGCCGCCGCCCCAGCCGCGGGCTCGTCGCTGCCAAGGCTGGCGATCAGGTCGATGATGCGCTTGCGCACCTTCGGATCCTGGATGCGGGCGAAGGCTTTGTTGAGATGCAGCCCTTCTGCCGTGGCGATGAAGTCGAGAATGAAGGTTGAACTCGGCTGCTCAGCGACGCCGAGCGCGTCCGAGCCGTTGGCCAAGGCGGGCTCGTCCTGCATCGGCGCGCCCTCGAAAAAGAAAGCCGGCGGAACGTTGAGCGTGCGGGAGATCTGCTGCAAACGGCTGGCCCCGATCCGATTGGTGCCTTTCTCATATTTTTGGATTTGCTGAAATGTCAGGCCTAGGGCTTCACCAAGCTTTTCCTGACTCATTCCGAGAAGGACTCGACGCATACGGACGCGGCTGCCGACATGACGGTCAATCGGATTCGGAGCCTTCTTCACGAATCACATTCTCCTAGCCGCTGCCCAGTGGGGAATCGAACGCATCCGACTCCCAGCACGCGGCAATCTACACAATTCGAGTGGGTGACCATGACGAAAGACGGATCGAATTATCTGTTTCTCGCGCGATAGTCCGTGACGCGAATGAAACGCAACGCTGCGCCTCAAGCTTATTTCGAGGCCCGACAATGCAGCGTTTCGTTTTTGCCCCCACAGCAGATTTTGCCATATAAAACCGTGTTGTTAGCCATTGTCAAACGATCCCT
>JAJXZN010000127.1:0-466 GCA_021780015.1 Pseudomonadota bacterium | reverse complement strand
GTGCGCCGACGATGTCGAGCACGCGCTTCAGAGGGCCGTAGCTGCGCGAGCGCGGCGCAAAACGCTACAACCCAAGCTAAAATACCGGCGAGAAATGGCGCTCTCGCGAAAGGGGGCATCGCAATCTTTTCGGGCAATGCGCCATCGACGACACCTTCCTGTTGCAAACCCAGAAAGTGTTGCACGCGGCCATAAGGATCGATGATCGCCGAGATGCCGGTATTGGCATCGCGCAACATCGGCAGGCCTTGCTCAATGCTCAAAAGCCGCGCCTGCGCCAGGTGCTGATAAGGCCCGGCGGTGTTGCCGAACCAGGCATCGTTGGTGACGTTGATGATGAGCCCCGGCTCGGTGCCGGGCGGCAGGCCCGGCGGCAACGCTTCTTCCGGAAAGATCGCTTCATAGCAGATGAGCGCCATGACGGGCGGCAGTCCCGGCAGATTCATCAGCCGATGCGCCGCGCCCG
>JAJXZN010000195.1 GCA_021780015.1 Pseudomonadota bacterium | reverse complement strand
ACGACGCCGGCGCCCAGGTCGACGTGCTCGCCCGCTCGGCCTATCTGCGCTATCGCGAAGCACTCGGCGAGACGATCGCAATCCCCGAGGGGCTTTATCCCGGCGATTACCTGAAACCGCTCGGCGCTGCGCTGGCGGAAAAATATGGTCAGGCGCTTCTCGATCAGCCGGAGACTGTCTGGCTACCGCAGATGCGCGAAGCCGCCATCGCCGGGATGATGGAGATGATCCGCGACGATCTCGCGGCGCTCGCCATCACGCATGAAGTCTTCTTTTCCGAACGCAGCTTGACGCAGGGCGGGCGCGACGAAATCGCGAGCGCGATCGACGGTCTGCGCGCCGCAGGTCTCGTCTATGTCGGCCGCCTGCCGGCGCCGAAAGGCCAGCCGTCCGAGGATTGGGAAGATCGCGAGCAAGAGCTCTTCAAATCGACCGCCTTCGGCGATGATGTCGACCGGCCGCTGAAGAAATCCGACGGCGGCTATACCTATTTCGCCGCCGACATCGCCTATCACAAGACCAAGATCGATCGCGGTTTTCGCAATCTCATCGATATTTGGGGGGCCGACCACGGCGGCTATGTCAAGCGCATGCAGGCGGCGGTTGCGGCGCTGTCCGGCGGCAAGGCGCTGCTCGACGTGAAGCTCTGTCAGCTCGTCAAATTGATGCGCAACGGCGAGCCGGTGAAAATGTCGAAGCGCGCCGGCGATTTCGTCACCTTGCGCGAGGTCGTCGACGAAGTCGGCGTCGATGCGGTGCGCTTCATGATGCTGTTTCGCAAGAATGACGCGCCGCTCGAATTCGATCTCGCCAAGGTGATCGAGCAATCGAAGGACAATCCGGTCTTCTACGTGCAATATGCCCATGCGCGCGGAAAATCGGCGCTACGGCAGGGGCAGGCGGCGTTTCCGGGCCTCGATCTTTCCGCCGCGGCGCTCGGCAACGCCGATTTCAGCCTGTTGAGCGATGCGGGCGAGATCGGCCTCATCAAGCTCATCGCGCAATATCCGCGGATGGTCGAAGCCGCCGCCAATGTTCATGAGCCGCACCGGATCGCGTTTTATCTGCACGAACTGGCGTCCGAACTTCACGCCCATTGGACGCGCGGCAAAGATCAGCCACAATTACGTTTTGTTAATGAAGAACATAGAGATTTAAGCATTGCCCGCTTGGCGCTGGTCTCGGCGGTGACTGCCGTCTTGACAAGCGGCCTTGCCGTTCTCGGGGTTCGTGCTCCGGATGAGATGCGCTGAAGGATCAAGGCGGGCATCGGTCTTGCCGGACCGGGAAAATGGGGTGGGGCCGGTTGGTTTTAGCAAACCAGGCGGCGCTAAAAAGCCCGATTTATCAGTCTATTTGACCGGAACGGCGCGGGGGCGAAGTTGAGGTTAAGGTGATGAGTGAGCCCGCAGCCAAGCATCGGCAGATGATCGATCTCGATGAATTCGAACGGCGGCTGAGCCGGTCTCCGGCGCCGGCGCGCGGCAACGATCCGCTGGCGGAGCTGGCACGTCTCGTCAACAATGGCGAAGATCGCTTCGAGAGCATGTTTCAAACCCGCCCGGCGCGGGCACGGGCGGCAGAGACGCCGTCGCAACCGGTCGAGCCGCATGTGCCCGATTGGCTGGTCGAGGAATCGCACCAGCATCAGCATGCGCAGCCGGAGGCGCCGAGGCGGGCAATCGATTTCGCCGCGATCGAGGCGGGCCTGCGCGGTTCGCTGCCGCCGGAATTTCAGAATTTTACCGATGCGGAAGATCGTTATCTGCACGCGTCGCATGCGAGCAACCAGCATCACACCGAGAACGAGGATTTTGCCGAAGAGTCGAATTGGCTTGATGCGCCCTATGTCGCGCCGCAGGAGCCGATCGGCGAGGCACCGCGCTCGCGGTTGCCGCTTTATGCCACGGCCGCGATCATTCTCGCCGGCATGGCCGGGATCGGCGGAACGTTTGCATTGAAGCGCACGCCTGCCGCGCCGCAGGAGATCGCGCTCATCAAGGCCTCGACCGTGCCGGTGAAAGTCGCCGTGCCAGGCGCGGATACGAGTGCAGCAGCCGACGGAGCGTCGATTTTGGACAAGACGCCGCAACCGGCGCCGATCGCGCTCGTCAGCCACAACGAGCAGCCGGTCGATGTCAATGCCGTCGGCAAGCCGGCACCGGACGCCGCGCCGGCGCAACAGGTTTCGGCCACGGCCCCCGCTACGGCCGTTCCGGTCCCGGCGCCCCCGGGCGGCGGCGACGCGACGCAGGACCTTGCCGATATGATGCAGCCGCATAAGGTCAAAACGGTTGCCGTGCGGCCGGATGGAAGCCTTGCCGATTCGCCTGATCCTGCTGCGCCGGCCGCAGCGAGCGCCGCGCCGCCGGTCAATCCGATCGCACCTCCGTCGATGGCAGCAGGCGGCGCCAGTTTGGCAAATCCCCCGCCGGAAATGACCAAGACGGCATCGGCTGGCGATGATCTGCCGTGGAGTCCGCAAGCGGCCCAACCGAGCCCTGCGGCGCCGGCCGCCGCTGCCGCAGAGCCGCCAGCGCGGAAGCCCGTCGAAGTCGCCCGCACTGAAACCAGCGCCGATGATGCGGCCGAGGCCCCCGCGGGTGGAACGGGCTTTTCCGTCCAACTGGCAGCGCCCGGGAGCGAGGCAGAGGCACATGCCGTCTTGGTCCGGCTCAGCCGCACCTATGGCGCGGAATTGCATGGCTACCGGCTGAAATATCGGATGGCTAAGGTCAACGGCAAAACCGTCTACCGCGTGCGCGTCAACGGCCTATCGCACAAAGCGGCGATTTCGCTCTGCGAGAAATTGAAGGCGAAGGGCGCTTCGTGCTTTCCGGCAAAAGGCTGAGGCGCCGTTCGACGCGTCCGGACGGCTGAGATGAGCCGTGCCTTCGTCTGCGGCTGCCAGGGAAAAGCGCTGACGCCGGACGAGCGCGCCTTCCTGCGCGAAAGCGACCCCTTCGGTGTCATCCTGTTCAGGCGCAATGTCGAGACCCCGGCGCAAGTCCGCGGCTTGATCGCGGATTTTCGTGCCGTCGTCGGCCGTGACGCTGCGGTGCTCGTCGATCAGGAAGGCGGGCGCGTGCAACGGCTCGGGCCGCCGCATTGGCGCGCCTATCCCGCCGCGGCACGGCTCGGCGCGCTTGACCTGCCACTGCCGCGCCGGGCCGACCTCGTGCGCCGCTGTGCGACGCTGCTCGGGCGGGATTTGCGCGACCTCGGCATCACCGTCGATTGTGCGCCAGTGCTCGACGTACCGGCTGCGGGCGCGCACGACGTCATCGGTGACCGGGCTTTTTCGCATCAGGCGGACGCCGTTGCGCAGCTTGGCCGCGCTGCGGCGCTGGGCCTCGCGGATGCCGGTGTCATGCCGGTCATCAAACATATTCCTGGCCATGGCCGGGCGAGGGTTGATAGCCACCTCGATCTGCCCGTTGTCGATACGCCGCTCGACCGGCTCTGGGACAGCGATTTTAAGCCTTTTGCGGCGAATAGAGACCTGCCTGCGGCCATGACCGCGCATGTCGTCTTTACGGCGCTCGATCCCGACCGGCCGGCGACCCAATCGGCCGCGGTGATCCGCTTTATCCGCGAGGCGATCGGCTTTGGCGGGCTGCTCGTCAGCGACGATCTGTCGATGCAGGCGCTGCGCGGTACGCTGCGGGCGCGGACCGAGGCGGCGTTTGCCGCGGGGGTCGATCTGGCGCTCCATTGCAATGGCGACCTGGCCGAGGCGGAGGCCGTGGCCGGCGCGGCGCCGGCCCTTGCCGGAGCGGCCTTGACACGCGCCGAGCGGGCGGCAACGTGGCGCGGCGAAGCCGGAGCGCCTTTCGATCCTGTGGAAGCCTCGGCCGAAATCGAAGCCTTGCTTGCGATCAGGGTCTGAACGGCCCAAGGTCTTACAGCTAGGCTCGAATCGTGGCTAGCTTAGGCGAAACCTTAGAAACCGAATGCAACCGTCTGAATCAGAACAAAATCTGGCTTTCGAGCAGAATGCCGCGACGGGCGAGCCGGCGTTCTTCGTCGACGTCGATGGTTTCGAGG
>JAJXZN010000096.1 GCA_021780015.1 Pseudomonadota bacterium | reverse complement strand
GGCAGCGGCTTCTTGTCAGCGCAATTGTCGAGAATGCAGCCGGAATATTGCGCGGCGCCGGCGAGCGGCCAAAGCACCGCGGCGCCGAGAGCGACAGCCGCAAACCGGCGGATCAGAATCGTCGTGCCGGCAATCACGGCCGCGCGTCGCGGCAATATCCGCCATAGGCGTCGTTGCGGTCGAGTCCGCCGACGCACCATTCGACGTCGTAGCTGAAGCCGATGAAGCCCGCGTCCTCGACGATTGAATAGGTCACGGGGCGGACCGACTGATTGTTGAGATAGACCTGCGCTTCGCAATAGCGCCGCGGAATGTAATCGAGACCTTGCGAGCGGAAGCCGGTTTCGCGAACGTCGCCGAGATTCACGATTTCGAGGCCAGATTTCCAGAATTCGGTCTCGCGATCATGAAACAGGGAGCGGATGCGCGCAAAGACGCCGGGATCCGCGCAGCTCGGCAGAACGCCGGCATAGGAATCGTAGCGCCGCTCAGCCGGAACGATCGGCCGCGCGGCGGCAACGAAGGGCGCCGCACAGAAAGGCGCCGCGGCAAGCGCAGCCGTCAGTCCAAACAGCGCGCGGCGCGCCAGGGCGGAAATTTGGGCCATCTCGATCTCCGGAATGAAGCGGCGAGACGATGCTTCGCGGCGCCGCGAGCGTCAAGCCGATGGCGCCGTCCTCTCCGGTCACGTTGCGCGGAAGCCACGCTGAACAAAGCGTGAGCGTTGCCATGACGCAAGGCCCCAGGCATCGGCGGGTAGGCCCGCGGACTCCGGCACAACCGTTGCGGCTATGGCCAGGCATAAGCCGCCTTGGCCCGCAAAGCGTCACACGCCGGGTCATGGGCGGGTCTTTTCGAGACGCCGCTGTGCCAAACGTCAGGACGGCTTTAAATATGTTTCGCGGCAAGACAGAGCCGGGGCCCCGCGCCGCCGAAGCGAACTGGGCCAACGCCCTGCCGCGCGGCAGCACCGTTCTGTTGCGTGGCGGCTTTGCGTTCTTTGCCGCGATGGCCGACTTCGCCGCCATCACGGGCTGCGCCTATCTCGCGCATGTCTCGCTCAATGGCGTGCCGATGGCCCTGCCACCCGGCACCTATGCCCGACTTGGACTGCTGACCGCGACCTTCTTTACCTCAGTCACGGCGATCCGCGGCGATTACGAGGTGATGAAATATCTCACCTTCGACCATCTGCTGCGGCGCGCGATCACCCCCTGGGCGATCGCCCTCCTCTGCACCCTCGTGCTGCTCGTATCGCGCCGACCGCTGTCGAACGCCGACCCGCTGGCCCTGTTCATCCTGTTCGTCGGCGGCTTCCTCGCCGTCAATGCTGTCCGGATGCTGATCACCATCCATACCCGCGCCCGCGCCCGCCACGGCCAGATCGCGGTGCATCGCATCTTTCTGCTCGGCTACGAAAAGGAGATCGAAACCTTCACCAAGCGCTTCGAACCCTGGGCCTTCGGCGTCCATATCGTCGCCGCGGCGGTGCTGCGCGGTCCGGAGAATCTTGACGAGGACCTTGCCCTGGCGCGCGCTTCGGCGCGGATGCTCGGCCCCGACGACGTCTTCATCCTTGTCCCGTGGAACGAGAAGACCACCATCGACGCCGCGATCGAGGCCTTCCTGCACGTGCCGACCTCGATCCACCTCGGCCCGGAACGCGTGCTCGACCGCTTCAGCGACGCCCGCATCGCCAAGATCGGCCCGGTATCGAGCCTGCACATCGTCCGCGACCCCCTGAGCCAGCCGGAACGCCTTGCCAAGCGGAGCTTCGACATCGTCTTTTCGGCGCTCGGTCTGATTCTGCTTTCGCCTTTGTTCCTCATGATCGCGCTGGCGATCAAGCTCGAAAGCCCGGGCCCGGTGATCTTCAAGCAGCGGCGCTATGGCTTCAACCAGCAGCCCTTTCGCATCTACAAATTCCGCTCGATGACGACGCTGGAAGACAATGCCAGTCTGACGCTGGTGAAGAAAGGCGACGCGCGAGTGACCCGTGTCGGCGCATTCATCCGCGCCCGCAACATCGACGAACTGCCGCAGCTCTTCAACGTCCTGCGCGGTGACATGTCGCTCGTCGGCCCGCGGCCGCATGCGCTCGTCATCGACCAGATGTTCGAGCGCCGCATCGCGCTCTATGCCCGCCGCCATAATATGAAGCCGGGCATCACCGGCTGGGCGCAAATCAACGGCTATCGCGGCGGCATGAGCGAAGAGCGGATGCGCGCCCGCGTCGAGCACGACCTTTATTACATCGACAATTGGTCGATGTGGCTCGACATCGAAATTCTCTGGCTGACCTTGACCAGCAAGCGCGGCTACACCAACGCCTTCTGACGCCCCTTGCCGGTCTCGGCCTTCTGATAATCCTTGATGTCGGCGAAGGCGATCTGCGGCCATTTCTCCTGCTCATAGCGCAGATCCCAGGCGGAAGCCGCAAGATAGACCGGCGCGCCGTCGAGATCGACCGCCATCGAGGCCGGATAGGCGCGCATGAATTTCTCGAGCTCGGCCGGATTCTCGGCGCTGACCCAGCGGGCGAGCTCGAAGCGCGACGTTTCAAGGGTCACCGGCAGACCATATTCGGCGGCGAGCCGCTCGACCAGAACGTCGAGCTGCAAGGCGCCGACGACGCCGACCATGGCATTCGAACCGTCGTTGGGCAGGAAAAGCTGCACGACGCCCTCCTCCGCCATCTGCTGGAGCGCCTCGCGCAATTTCTTCGCCCGCATGGCATCGGAGATTTTGACCCGGCGCAGGATCTCCGGCGCGAAGCTCGGCACGCCGCGGAAAATCAGCTCTTCGCCCTCGGTCAGCGTATCGCCGATCCGCAACGTGCCGTGGTTCGGAATGCCGACGACGTCGCCGGCATAGGCTTCATCGGCAAGCTGGCGGTCCTGGGCGAAGAAAAATTGCGGCGCATTGAGCGCGAGGCTTTTGCCGGTGCGCACCAGCTTTGCCTTCATGCCGCGCGTCAGCTTGCCCGAGCAGACGCGCATGAAGGCGATGCGGTCGCGATGATTCGGGTCCATATTCGCCTGAATCTTGAAGACGAAGCCGCTCATCTTCGGCTCGCGCGGATCGACATGGCGGCTCGCGGCCTCAAGGCCGCGCGGCGGCGGCGCGAATTCGGCAAGCGCATCGATGAGATCGGCGACACCGAAGGTGCGCAAGGCGCTGCCGAACAGAACCGGCGTCAGGTGGCCTTCGAGAAAGGCCTGCTTGTCGAAGGGCTTGAGCGCCGCCCGCGCCAGCTCGAGCTGGTCGCGAATGGCGGTCGCCTCCAATGGCGGCAGGATCGCGGTCAGCCCCGGATCGTCCGGGCCGGTGACTTTGAGCGCCGGCTGATCGGCCGCCTCGAAGCGGCGCACGACATCCTGGCGCAGATCATAGACGCCGGCGAAATCGCGGCCGGATCCAAGCGGCCAAGTGATCGGCGCGACATCGAGCGCCAGCGTCTTCTCGATCTCGTCGAGCAGGTCGAACGGGTCGCGGCTTTCGCGGTCGAGCTTGTTGATGAAGGTCAGGATCGGAATGTCGCGCAGCCGGCAAACCTCGAAGAGCTTGCGCGTGCGCGCCTCGATGCCCTTGGCCGCGTCGATGACCATGATCGCCGAATCGACGGCGGTCAGCGTCCGGTACGTGTCCTCGGAAAAGTCCTCGTGGCCGGGCGTATCGAGCAGGTTGAAGACGCAGCCGCCATATTCGAAGGTCATCACCGAAGTGACGACCGAGATCCCGCGTTCGCGCTCGATCCCCATCCAGTCGGACCGGGTCTGGCGGCGGTTGGCCTTGGCGCGCACCTCGCCGGCGAGCGCGATGGCGCCGCCGAAGAGCAGCAGCTTTTCGGTGAGCGTGGTCTTGCCGGCGTCCGGGTGCGAGATGATCGCGAAGGTGCGCCGGCGCGAGACGGGATCGGGGGTCATTGGGTTCATGGCGCGAGGAGCCGCAGGACGCGGCTCATGTCAAGCGCCGCAGATGCCGGAAGACGATGATGCGGGAGACAAGCCCGGTGGTGATCGCCACCGCTGCGGCGATCATCGCGATGACGCCATAGCCATTGGCGGAAAG
>JAJXZN010000005.1 GCA_021780015.1 Pseudomonadota bacterium | reverse complement strand
TCGCATCCGATGATCCGAAAACCGCTTCGCACTTTTCGGTCCGATGCTTTCGTTTCCAATCGCATCCGATGATCCGAAAACCGCTTCGCACTTTTCGGTCCGATGTTCTCGTTTTCCAATCGCATCCGATGATCCGAAAACCGCTTCGCACTTTTCGGTCCGATGCTCTGGCCTTTGTCAGCGGCCGGAATTGGGGCATCATGCGCGCTCAACACAGGCAAAGCTCATGAAGTCCATCCTTGTTCCGGTCGAGGCGCATTCCGGCATGGCGGCCGTTCTCGAGACGGCGCGGCTGCTGGCGCAGAAGTTCGGTAGCTATATCGAGGGCGTCGCGCTCGGCCCCGATTTGACCCAGATCGTCGCAGCGGATTTCTCGCTCGACGGCATCGTCTTCGACGACGCGGTGCGGCGCGACATTTTCGACGAGGCGCGCCAGATATTCGAGAGTTTCATGCATGATTCGGGCATTCCGCCGCAAGGCGGCCCGCCTGACGACGCGACGGCGCCGTCCTATGGCTGGCGGCGGCCCAACCTCGTCTCCGACACGGGCGTCGGCGAATATGGCCGGGTCTTCGATATCATCGCGGTCGGCCGGCCGAGCCCCGGCGTCGAGCAGCCGCGCAAATCGACGCTCGAATCGGCGCTGATCGAAAGCGGCCGGCCACTGCTCATCGCACCGCCGCGGGCGCCCGGCCGCCTCGGCGAAACCATCGCCATCGCCTGGAACCGCAGCCCGGAGACGGCGCGCACCGTCGCCTTCGCCCTGCCGTTGTTGAAAACGGCGAAAGATGTGCCCGTGTTCACCATTCCAGGCTACAGCTTGAGCGGGCCGGATCACGTTCAACTGGTCGAGAATCTGCAGCGCCATGATGTCCCGGCGCGCGCCGTCGATGTGCATGAAAGCGCAAAGACGCCGGGCCTCGCCGTGCTCGTCACCGCGCGCGCCATCGGCGCCGACCTGTTAATCAAAGGCGGCTATACGCAAAGCCGGCTGCGGCAATTCATCTTCGGCCGTGCCACCGGCCAGATTCTGGCCGAGGCCAATATCCCGATCTTCATGGCACACTGACCGCTCATTGCCTCCAACCGGCATTCAAGGCTAGGGTTTGGCAATATCCGGCACGGGTTCGAGGGGACGTATGCTGGCGATTTTTAAGACGGGGGCGCGCGTCGCGGCGCTTGGGTTGCTGACGCTCGCGGGCGCGTGCCAAAAGGAAAACACCTTCGTGCCGCCGCCCCCGCCCAAGGTCGGCGTCGCCTATCCGCTCGAAAAAGCGGTGCAGCCTTATCTCGAGGCAACCGGCAATTCGACGGCGATCAACAGCGTCAATCTCGTCGCGCGCGTGCAAGGCTTCGTCCAAGAGATCGAATATAAAGACGGCGCCGCGGTCAAAAAGGGCACGCCGCTCTTCATCATCGAGCCTGAGCCCTACAAGCTGAAGGTCGATCAAGCCAAAGCCGCGCTCGACGGCGCCAAAGCGCAGCTTCTGCAATCGCAGACCGAATTCGGCCGTCAGCAGGCGCTGGCCTCGCGGCAGATTTCGACACAGGCGACGCTCGACCAGGCGCGCGCGACCCGCGACCTCAATCAGGCGACCGTCGAACAGGACGAGGCCAATCTCGAACAGGCGCAGATCAATTATGGCTATACGCAAGTCGTAGCGCCCTTCGACGGCACGGTGACGCAGCGCCTCGTCTCGATCGGCGAACTCGTCGGTGTCAGTTCGCCGACGCAGCTTGCAACGATCTATCAGCTCGATCCGATCTGGGTGAATTTCACCATCAGCGAGCGCGACGTGCAGACGATCCGCGCGTCGATGGCAAAACACGGAATCACCACCGCCGACATCGTCGGCAAGGTGCCTGTCGAGGTCGCGCTGCAGACCGACCACGGTTTCCCCTACAAAGGCGTGATCGATTATGTCGCGCCCAACGTCGATCCTTCGACCGGCACGCTGAACGTCCGCGGCATTCTCGACAACAAGAACCACCAGCTGCTGCCCGGCTATTTCGTCCGGGTCCATGTGCCCCTCGGCACGGCCAACGCGCTGCTCGTGCCGGAAGAAGCCATCGGCGCCGATCAAAGCGGCCGTTATGTGCTCGTCGTCAACGCCGACAATATTGTCGAACAGCGCAAGGTGACGATCGGCGAGACCTTCGGAGGCTTGCGGCGGATCGAATCAGGGCTCACGCCGAAGGATAAGGTCATCGTCGTCGGGTTGTTGCGTGCGGCGCCCGGGGAGAAAGTCGAGCCGCAATTGCAGACGCTGCCCGGCAGCGACGCCAAATAGGCCGCGCGATGATTTCGAAATTCTTCATCGACCGGCCGATCCTCGCCAATGTCATCGCCATCCTGACCCTCGTGATCGGCGGCGTCGCTCTGTTCAGCCTGCCGGTCGCCGAATATCCCGACATCACCCCGCCGACGATTCAGGTGACGACCAATTACCCCGGCGCCAGCGCCAAGACCTTGGTCGAGACGGTGGCACAGCCGATCGAACAACAGGTCAACGGCGTCGAAGGCATGATTTACATGCAATCGACCAGCGCTTCCGACGGCAGCTATACGCTGACCGTGACCTTCAAGATCGGCACCGACATCAATTTCGCGCAGATCCTGGTGCAGAATCGCGTCGCTTCGGCGCTCGCCTCGCTGCCGCAGGCCGTCCAGTCGCAGGGCGTCACGGTCCAGAAGAAATCGACCGCGGTCCTCCTCTTCGTCACGCTCTATTCGCCCGACTCGCGCTACAATTCGCTCTATCTCGCCAATTACGCGACGATCCATCTGAAGGATGAACTCTCGCGCGTGCCGGGCGTCGGCAATGTCAACGTCTTCGGCGCCGGCCAATATGCCATGCGCATCTGGCTCGACCCCAACAAATTGCATGCGCGCTCGCTGACGACGCAGGATGTCATCTCCGCCGTGCAGCAGCAAAACGAGCAGGTGACCGCCGGCCAGCTCGGCATGCCGCCGGTGAAGGCCGGCCAGGCATTCCAATACACGCTGAACGTCGCCGGCCGCCTCGACGATGTGCGCCAGTTCGAGAACATCATCGTCAAGACAGGCTCCAACGGTGCCGTGACGCGCATCCGCGACATCGGCCGCGTCGAACTCGGCGCGCAGACCTATAGCCAGGCCTTTTCACTCGACAATCAGCCTGCCGCCGGCATCGCCGTCTACCAATTGCCCGGCGCCAATGCGCTCGAGGTCGAACGCGCCGTCGATGCCAAGATGAAGCAATTGGCGAAGGATTTCCCGAAAGGGCTCGTCTATTCGGTTCGTCAACGCCTCGGTCGAGGAAGTCTACAAGACCTTGATCGAAGCGGCGCTGCTGGTGCTCGTCGTCATTCTTGTCTTCCTGCAGGATTGGCGCGCGATGCTGGTGCCGGCGACCACCGTGCCGGTGACGATCATCGGCGCCTTCGCCGCCATGGCGGCGCTCGGCTTCAGCATCAATCTCTCGACGCTCTTTGCGATCATTCTGGCGATCGGCATCGTTGTCGACGACGCGATCGTCGTCGTCGAAGGCGCCGCACACCATATCGAAGCGGGACTGACACCGCACGACGCCGCCATCAAGGCCATGCAGCAATTGCTCGGGCCGATCCTCGGCATCACGCTGGTGCTGATGTCGGTGTTTTTGCCGGCTGCGTTTTTGCCTGGCCTGACCGGGCGTATGTATGCGCAATTCGCGCTGGTCATCGCGGCGACGGCGTTGATCTCGGCCGTCAATGCGATCACCTTGAAGCCGACGCAATCGGCGCTCTGGCTGCGTGCGCCGAAACCGCCCAATGAGCGCAACGTTCTCTCGCGCGCGTTCAACCATGTCTATGGACGGGCCGAAGCCGGCTATATGTGGCTGATCCGGCACCTCACCGCCCATAGCCACGTGACCGTCGCGATCGGCCTCGTCATCGTCGTCGCGGCGATCTACGGCATCGCCCGGATTCCGACAGGCTTTCTACCGCTCGAGGACCAAGGCTATTTCATCGCCGCGGTCCAATTGCCCGACGGCGCTTCCCTCGAGCGCACGGAAGCGGCGATGAAGGATGTTGCCGACGTCCTCGCCAAGGTCGATGGCGTCGAGCATGTCGTAGA
>JAJXZN010000206.1 GCA_021780015.1 Pseudomonadota bacterium | reverse complement strand
CCGATCTAGATCGTGTCGAAGGCGAGCGACGACTTGCCAGAGCCCGAGAGGCCGGTGAAGACCACGAGCTTGTCGCGCGGGATGACGAGATCGATGTTTTTGAGGTTATGTTCACGCGCCCCGCGCACGACGATCAGCCGCCGGTCATCCCTGGGAAACGGCAGGTTGAGTTCCGGCTCTTTGGCTTTGCGGGGGGCGGATTTGCGCGGTGCTTTCATGGCTTTGGCAGGTTATCCTCGCCTCTCCGAGGAGAGGAAATAGCGGGCTGGGCTGGCGGGACGTTGCGCACAGCTTAGGGTTCGCGGAAAGATCGGAACAGCCTAAGATATGGTTTCGCACGGACAAGGCCAAGGGCACCCCCGGCGCCGGCAAGTCCGCCAACGAGAAAAGCCACCGAATACATCATGGATTCCCCCACCCTCGCCGTCAAAGGCCGGCCGCCGCTCTATAAGCAGCTTTATGTCCAGGTGCTCGTCGCCATCCTTTTCGGGGCGATTTTCGGCTGGCTGGCGCCGCATGCCGCCACGGCGGATTGGGTGAAGGCGCTCGGCGACGGGTTCGTCAAGCTCATCAAAATGGCGATCGCGCCGATCATCTTCCTGACGGTGACGGCCGGCATCGCCCATATATCGGATGCCCGCAAGGTCGGCCGCGTCGCGCTCAAGGCGATCATCTATTTCGAGGTGGTCTCGACCTTCGCGCTCGCCGTCGGACTCATTGTCGGCAATCTGATCCGCCCCGGCACCGGCCTCGCCGCGCATGCCGATGCCGCCGCCGTCGCGAATTACCTCAAGGCCGCGGGTGCCGAACACCCGGTCGATTATCTTCTCAGCATCATTCCCGACTCCGCGGTTGGCGCCTTCGCCCGCGGCGATATTCTGCAAGTCCTCCTGTTTTCGATCTTGTTCGGCTTCGCTCTGATGGCGCTCGGCCCGCGCGGCAAGCTCCTGACCGACGTGCTCGACCAGACGACGCACGCGATCTTCGGCGTCATCAATATCGTGATGCGGGCGGCGCCCTTCGGTGCCTTCGGCGCCATGGCCTATACGGTCGGCAAATATGGCACGCAGGCGCTAGGCGCGCTCGCCGGCGAAATCGCCACCTTCTACCTGACCTCGGCGCTTTTCGTCGTCCTGGTGCTCGGCAGCATCTCCCGCCTCGCCGGCTTCAGCATTTTCAAGTTTCTCGCCTATGTGAAGGACGAATTGCTCATCGTGCTCGGCACGAGTTCGTCAGAAAGCGCCTTTCCGCGGCTCCTCGAAAAGCTCGAAGCGCTCGGCTGCTCGCAATCGGTGGTCGGCCTTGTCGTTCCGGCCGGCTATTCATTCAATCTCGACGGCACCAATATTTATATGACGCTCGCGACCCTGTTCATCGCCCATGCGCTCGGCGTCGACCTCTCGCTCAGCCAGCAATTGACGATCCTGCTCGTCGCCATGCTGACCTCGAAGGGCGCCACCGGCGTCTCCGGCGCCGGCTTCATCACGCTCGCGGCGACGCTCGCCTCCGTCTCGCCTGCCCTCGTGCCGGGCATGGCGATCCTGCTCGGCATCGACAAGTTCATGAGCGAATGCCGGGCGCTGACCAATTTCATCGGCAATGGCGTTGCGACAATCGTGATTTCCGCCTCGGAAGGCGAACTCGACCGGACAAAGCTGAATGCCGCCTTGAGCCGCGGCGCAGTCGAGGATGCCTCGGGCGAAATGAGGATCGCTTAATTTTCAATAATAGCCGTCGCGCGCCCGCAGCCGGCGGGCGAAAAGGCGCAGCAGATCGAGCGCGAAGCTTGGCGTCTCGCCGACGATTCTCAGAAAATCCTTTTCCGAAACCGGCACCAGCGTCACGTCCGAGGCGGCGACGGCGGTGGCGCTGCGCGGCGACGGGTCAAGCAGCGACATTTCGCCGAAAAACTCGCCCGAGCCGAGAATGGCGATGACGCGCCGGCCGCCGCGGATTTCCACCTCGCCCTTTTCGATCACATAAAGCGCTTCGGCCTTATCGCCCTCGCGGAAGATCACCTCGTCAGCGACATAGGCGCGTCTCGGCAGCCCGGCCTTCGAGAGCAGGCTGAAATCGAGTGGCGTCTGCGGCACGATCCTTCTCCGCGGCTGGCGTTGATGGCGGCGAGCCTAGAGCGGGATGCGAAAAAGTGTCAGCGGTTTTTCGCAAAGAATTCCGCTCTAAACTGTATGAATCGATCACGTTTATGATTTCGGACGATCCGAAATCATCGTGATCTAGGCTGCGCACCGGCGCTTTGCCAAGATTGGCCACGGCGGCGCGCCACTTTCCGCCTTGCCATGTGGCACAAAAGGCGCTAGGAACAAATAAGGAACAATGCTTTCCGTGGAAAACCGCAAATCGGAGTCTGCGGCAGGCCCCGCCGGCTTTAAGGTCGGCCGCTCAGATGCGTGGGAGAGAGTCATGGCGGGCAGCGTCAACAAGGTCATTCTGATCGGTAATCTGGGCCGTGACCCCGAAGTGCGGCGGCTGAATTCGGGCGATTCCGTCGTCAGCTTCAGCCTGGCGACGACCGAATCCTGGCGCGACAAGTCGAGCGGCGAGCGCAAGGACCGCACGGAATGGCATAATATCGTGATCTTCAACGAGAATTTGGGGAAGATCGCGGAGCAATATTGCAAGAAGGGCTCGAAGGTCTACCTCGAAGGCCAATTGCAGACGCGCGAATATACCGACAAGGACGGCAACCAGCGCCGCACGACGGAAGTCGTCCTGCAGCGGTTCTGTCGTGAGCTGACCTTGCTCGACAGCCGTGGCGGCGCCCGCGGCGAATCCTTCGACGATCGCGGCGGCGCATTGGATGTCTCGAGCAGCGGCGGCAGTTTCGGCCGCACCTCGCCGATGGAATCCGACAGGCGCCCGAGCCGCGCCTCGGAAATGATCGACGACGATATTCCCTTCTAGGCGCAGCGCGCTGCTTTATTGCGCTGAGCGGAACAAAACCGGCCAGTCGCCCGGCTCCAGGCCGCCGCACGCATCTTGCGACGAGAGCGCCGCAAGCACGAAGGCTTTGCCGTTCCAGATCCAGCTTGCGGCCATACCGCAATCGGCGAGTCCCCGGCCTTTGGCCGACATTGCGAGCGTGCCGGTTTCGGGGGCGAAATCGGCTTCGGTCAAATCGGTGACAGTCGCCTGACCCGGCTGGTTTCCCTGATAGGGAATGGGCAGCGTGAGCAGCGTTGCCGGCCCATCCGGGCGCCCAACAAGAAAACCAAGATAAGACCCCTGATAAGCGCCCATGATGCAGGGAATGAGGACGAGCGCGCGGGCTTTGTCCAGCGCATAGGCGCTGGGGGTCATGGATTCGACCTTGTCGTCGCATTCCTCGGACGAGAGGATCTCGGCACCATCGCGCCGTGCGCGATCGATCAGCTTCTGCGCCTCGCCCTTTGCCAGAGTCTCCGTGACCTTGCGCGCCGGCACTTTTGGCAGCGGCGGTGCCGGGGGCACCGCTGACGCGAGCCGGTTTCCGCGATCGAGCAATGCGGTTTCGTTGCCGGCGCGGCCTTGCCGCGCATCCATGCGCAGCAGCGCGGCGACAAAACCGTCGAGCGGAATGCTTTTGCCGTCCGGCAAGCCGATCGCCTTGCCGTTGCGCAGCCGCCGCACGAGGTCTTGGATGTCGGCCAGGCTGGACGTCGAGATCACGGTGCCGTCCTCGCCATCCTTGCGCTGCCAGCCGGGGCCAAGCCGAACCGTCGCGCCATCGACCTTCACTTGATCGAGGCCGAAGCGCGCTTCCGAACCGATGGTGGCGGAAATTGCGCCCTTCGGTCCCGCCTCGCGCGAAATGGTCAATTCGGTGCGGTCACCGTCCTGATTGAAGCCTTTCGCTTCGCAACTTAGCGTGTTGTCGCAAGCGATCAGCCAGGATTTGTAGACATCATACGATTGGACGGGCGCCTCGCTCGCGGCGTTCGCCGCAAAGCCGAGGCCGGGCGCGAGCAGGAAAAGAAGAAGCCAAAATTTCTGCATGTCTTAGGCTGCAGGTGTCGCCCATGTCAGTCAAGCGGGCTGCGGTCGGATAGGAGTTGATTGCCCGGCACGCCGCGGCGATCATGCGGCGGGGGCGGACATGATCGTCGCGAAAAAAATC
>JAJXZN010000267.1 GCA_021780015.1 Pseudomonadota bacterium | reverse complement strand
TGCGCCGAAAGGAACATGCTCCAGAGGGTGACTTCCGCCCCCGATGCGGTAACGCCAGAGGCGGCAATGTCGGCAGGATTCATTTAAAGCGGTCCTTGCAAAGCAGCGGTCGAAACGGCCGAAATCCCCGTGCGCCTCCCGTTGCACCTCGAAACCCGCGCCGCCTTCGCGGTGGCGCCAGCCGTTCCGAGAGGCGTCCGAGGGAGAGTTCAAAAGCCTGTACGAAAAACCTTCGGTGCTTGGAACTTCTTGATCGGACCAGCGCTTTATCTTTTCCTCACCTCAAATTCGGTCATTTCTTGGGCTTACCCGGCCTTGGTGTCGCTAAAATGCGACGCATTCCTTTGAGCCACCACCAACGTTAAGAATGGGTTACGAAAACCGGCCCCGACCCGGGTTTTCGCAAATCCTATGCCTGCGGCCGGCCCGCGCCGGCCAATTTGGCCGCCACCGCCACCGGCAAACGCTGCGCCCGGCCGCCAGCCACGGCCGCAACCCGGACGTCGGCCGAGACCAAAATCTCGGCACCGCGCAGGATTTGCTGGCCCATTTCGATCGACGCCCCGCCGAGCCGGACGACCCAGGTCTCGACGCTGAGAAGATCATCCATCGCGGCCGCCTTGCGGTAATCGACGCTGATCCGGCGCACGGCAAAGGCGAGCGCCGCCGTCCCGGCGAAAAGCGCCGATTGATCGATGCCGCAGGCGCGCAGAAACTCGGTGCGGCCGCGTTCGAGAAAGCGCAGATAAGCGACGTGCTGGACGACGCCGGAGAAATCTGTGTCCTCGTAATAGATGCGGACCGGCAGGCGATGGATGTGGAGATTTTCAGACATGACTTTCCGGCATGGTTTGCGGATTCCAGCCACCGCGAGGAACGCTCTTTTGCGCTGGAAGAAACTTATGGTAGCGTAAGGAAAAGCCGTCTTTCAACAAACTGGCCGGTGGCGCAAGCAATGTATAGCAGCATCACCCAAGACATTCAGATCACCGTCGAACCGGAGTTCGTCCCGGAAAGGTCGGACGCCGATCAAGCGACGTTCTTCTGGGCCTATACTGTCGAAATTGCCAACCAAAGCGCCCATACCGTACAATTGACTGCACGGCACTGGAAAATCACCGACGCGAACGGTCGGCTTGAAGAAGTAAAGGGCCCCGGCGTCGTCGGGGAACAGCCGGTGTTGAAGCCCGGCGAGAGCTTCCGTTACACGTCCGGCTGCCCGTTGACGACGCCGTCTGGCATCATGACCGGCAGCTACCGTATGGTGGCCGAGAACGGCGAAATTTTTGAGGCGGAAATCCCGGTTTTCTCGCTCGACTCGCCTTATGAGGCGCGCGTATTGCACTGATCGTCGCACGGCTGTCGGTTCGAACGCGACGGCGCCGCTCGCGGTTGCGCCCCCATCTTTTGCGAGGAGACACAGTGCTAGATCGGCGGATCGATTCGACGGACCGGCTTGCTGCGACGCTTGAGATGCTGGCGCGGCTGGTGGCATTCGACACCGAAAGCGCCAAGTCCAACCTGCCGCTGATCGCCGATGTCGAGGCCTATCTCGAATCTCAGGGCGTCGATTACGTCAAAGTACCCAATGCAGCCGGCGACAAAGCGGCGTTGTTTGCGACCATCGGCCCGAAGATCGACGGCGGTATTCTGCTCTCGGGCCATACCGACGTGGTGCCGGTCACGGGCCAGGCCTGGACCTCCGATCCGTTCACGCTGCGCCGCGACGAGAACCGCGTCTATGCGCGTGGCGCCTGCGATATGAAGGGGTTCGATGCGCTCTGCCTGGCGATGATCCCGGAGTTTCAGCGCGCCGGCCTCAAGCGGCCGATCCACATCCTTTTGAGCTACGACGAAGAGATCGGCTGCCGCGGCCCGCTCGATACGATCGCGCGCTTCGGCCTCGACCTGCCGCGTCCCGGCATCGCAATCGTCGGCGAACCTTCGCTGATGCAAGTCGCCGACGCGCATAAGAGCATCACGACCTATCGCACGACGGTCTATGGCCATGAGGCGCATTCCTCGAAGCCGTATCTCGGTACCAGCGCGATCGAAGTCGCCTGCGGGCTGATCGGCGAACTCTACGGCCTTGCCGATGAACTCAAGACGCAGGGCGATCCGAGCCGGCGCTTTGACCCGCCTTACTCGTCCATTCATGTCGGCATTATCCGCGGCGGCACGGCGCGCAACATCCTGGCCAAGGAGTGTGCTTTCGAGTGGGAATTCCGCGGCCTCCCGGCCGTCGCCTATGATACCGCGCTCGTGCACATGAATGGGCAGATCGCCCGCATCGCCGCGGCGAAGGCGGCCGATCCGGCAAAGCGGGCGCGGGTCGAGACGCTGGCGCACGAGCCGGTGCCGAGTCTCAACCCGGAGCCGGGCTCCGCGGCGGAGAGCCTCGCGCTGAAACTCGCGCGCCGCAACGCCACGATCACCGTCTCTTATGCCAGCGAGGCGGGACAATTTCAGACGGCCGGCATTCCGACCGTCATCTGTGGTCCCGGTTCGATCGACCAAGCGCATCAGCCCGACGAATATATCGAGGTCGACCAATTGGCCGCGGGCATCGATTTCATGCGGCGGCTGGCGGCGGAATTAAGCTGAACCTCAAACGCGCTTCGCCAGAAACGTCATGTGCATCTGGTTGTGACCGATGTTGCGGTCTGCGCGGCGCGTTTCGAAACCGTGCGTCGCCAGCAAGCGCTGCATGTCGGGGATCGTGAAGGTTGTCAGCGGCGCCCGCCTTCGCAAGGGGCGGCGGCGCGACAGCGCTCCGCGCAAGGCCGCCAGCAGAAAGCCGCCGCGATAGGCATATTCCACCAGCGCCCAGGAATCGCTCAACGGGTCGGCGTGCGGGGGAATGACATCAGCGACGACGAGCCGACCGCCGAGCCGCAATTTTACCGCAGCGAAATCGACCGCCTCCGTGCATTGCGCCAGGGTCAAATATTGAAACAAGGCGTTGAACAGCACCATGTCGAGCGACATGTCCGGCAGCGCTTTCACCTGCGCGTCGTTCAAAACCTTGATCTTCGAATTGCCGGCATAGCGCTGCCGCAAGGCGGCCTGCATCTTCGGCGCAGGCTCGTAAAGATAAAGCGTCGCACAGTGTTCGGCGACGAGTGCGGCCGCCGGCGCCGAACCGCAGCCATAGTCGAGCATCACCGCCGCGGGCGCCGGAATCTGCGCGGCGATCGCCTTGGCGATATCTTCGTAATAAACCGCGGGGAAGCGCTCGCCGGCCCGGCTTGCGCGATCGCCGCGCCATAAATTGCGCCAGTTCATCGCCTGCGCCAATCGATAGCCGAGACGAATCTCAATGCAGGTGCGGGCACGTCGATGATCAACGCGCCGGCGGCGAGCGCGCGCCTTTCATTCGCGCCATGTTCCGCGCCAAGGACGACATGGGGATGATCGAGCCCGTCATTTGCGTGGTCGTGCATCGCCGTCTCTCACCGCCTCATGGCTTGAGGAATACATAAATATCGACAGCGAGATAAGGATCCTCGCCGCTGGTCAAAGGGGTCAGATATTCTTCGATGAAGAAATCCTGCGCTTCGAGGCTCTTTTCGTCGAGATAAGCGGTAACGAGATCATACGTCGAATCGATGTCGTCGTAAGCGCCGCGATGCTGGAACTTGATGGCCTTGCCGGCCGGCGATTGGCCGAGCGTGACGCCATCGCTCAAGGCCGCCTTGGATCCGGGCGCCAGCGGCAGCATGGCAGTAAAGGTGAAGCCTTTGTCGTCTTCCTTGGTGAACATCGCGACCGGATGGCCGGCGATTTTGAGACCGGCTTTATCGACCGCCGCCTTCAGCCGCTGCTCGGTATCCTTAATGACTTTGAAGGCTTCGTCCCATTTGGCCGTGGCGGCGAGCAGCGCCACTGGGCGCGCCGGCACGTCGAGCATGACCGTCGAAGATTCGCTCGATACGCCGGGCGCGCCCCGATCCGGCTCGTTCGGCCCGGGGCTGGGCACGCCTGGCGGAGGCCCGGGTGGCGGAGGCGGCGCCGCGGCGGGGGCGGAGGACGCCGGCTTCAAACCCGTCGCCGGCGGCAGCGATTTCGGCTGGTCCGAAGCCGGCGGGACGGCGGCAGGCGCCTTGACGGCTGGAGCGGCGCTCTGG
>JAJXZN010000020.1 GCA_021780015.1 Pseudomonadota bacterium | reverse complement strand
CTGATCGATCGCGCCGAGCATGCTCTCGAGCGCCCCGACACGCACGGTGACATCGACCTTGCGCGTATATTCCTCAATCGCTTCAAATTGGCCGTCGGGCAGCGCACGGAGCACTTCGACCTTGGCCTTGAGCGAATGCGCGCCGCCGATTTTCGGCCGCACGTCCCACAGCCAGGTCGCGGTGCGGTCGAGCCCGGTGTCCTGCACCGCCGCGCCCTTCGCCTTGATCTCGAAGGCGGGGTCGGGAAGCAGACTGACGCGCATTTTCTGCGAAGGCGGCCCGTATCTCGCCGAGGCGCTGATCGAGCAGCGCCTCGCCGATGAGGTCATAATATTTCAAAGTTCGCTCTCGCTCGGCAAGGCGGGCCTGCCGGCGCTCGACGCCGCAAGCCGCGCGGCGCTCGCGGATGCGACGCGCTATCGCGAACTTGCCCGCGGCCATGCGGGCGAAGACAGTTTTGTCGAATACGAACGGATCATCTGAATGTTCACCGGGATCATCACGGACGTCGGTACGGTCGAATCCGTTGTGCCGGAGGGCGCGCTGAAGCGGGTGCGTGTAACCTGCGCCTATCCGGCGGAGACGATTGCGATCGGCGCGTCGATTGCAACGGGAGGCCCGTGTCTCACCGTCACGGCGCGCGGCAGCGCGAATGGGCGCACCTGGTATGATGTCGATGTCGGCGCCGAGACGCTCGAGCGAACCACGGCGGGCTCATGGAAGGTCGGCACCAAGCTTAATCTCGAACGTGCTTTGAAAATCGGCGACGAGCTCGGCGGTCATCTCGTGACCGGCCATATCGACGGCGTTGCCAGTATCGTGTCGGTCGAGCCTTTCGACGGCATGAGCCGCTTCGTCATTGCGGCGCCGGCCGCATTGGCGCGATTCATCGCGGAAAAGGGCTCGGTCGCACTCGATGGCACGTCGCTGACGGTCAATAGCGTCGACGGCAGGGAATTTTCCGTCCTGCTCATTCCGCATACGCTGGCTGAGACGACCTGGGGCGCACGGCGGCCGGGCGATACCATCAATCTGGAAGTCGATCTCATGGCGCGCTATGCCGCGCGCCTTGCCGAGGCGAAATAGGATCACCCGTGCTGGCGCATTGGCGGATGTTTGCGGGTTACAACGCGTGGGCGAATGCGCTCGTCTACGACGAGGCGGCCAAGCTCAGCGACGCTGATTATCGCGCCGACCGCGGCGCTTTCTTCAAGTCGATCCACGGGACGCTCAATCACCTGCTCGTCGCCGATCGCATCTGGATGCAACGCTTTACCCGTAAGGGCGAGGCGACGTATCAACTCGATGCTATTCTGCATGAGGCCCTTGCCGATCTGCGCGCCGCCCGGGTGCGCGAGGACGCGCGCATTTCGGCGTTCATCGACGGTCTCGACGAAGCGGAGCTCGCACAGCCGATCTTCTATCGCGCCATCGCGAAGCCGGCCGAGATCGAACAGACGTTGGGCACGGCGCTGGCGCATTTCTTCAATCATCAGACGCATCACCGCGGCCAGCTTCATAGCCTACTGACCGGGCTAGCCGGCGTCGCACCGAGCCTCGACCTCGTCGCTTACCAGCGGCAAATCGGGCTGAGCCGAAGCGCGCCCGTCTAAGACCGCGGAAGAGTCATAAAATTTATTTTAATAAACGATTTTTTATTTCTAGTCTATTTATAGACTAAGTCATTATTCGGGGGTTCGTATGCCGGTTCCATTGCGAAGCGCGCGTCGTCAGCGCCGCTTCCTCCATCCATGGCTCGTCGCAGCCTGCCTTCTTACTCCGCTTCTCGGGCAATCCGCGAAGGCGCAATATTTTTCGCTCGGCAAAGGCGGCTCGCCGCTCGAATTCTACGATATCGATTACAGCTATCTCGCCGATCCGGCGAAGCGGACCGGTCCGCTCGACGCCCTGCATTACATCGGCCTCGGCGGCGACGCCTATCTCTCGCTGGGCGGCGAGTTTCGCGAGCAGGCCTGGGCGCAGAACAACGAGGCCTATGCCTTGCGGACGCCGACGCGCAACGCCTACGACCTGCAGCGCGAACTGGTCGATTTCTATCTGCATATCGACCGCCATTTGGCGATCTTCGCCCAGGTCGGTCGCTTCGACTCGTTCGGCAAGATCAATCCAAGCACGACCGACAGGGACTACGGACGGCTCCAGCAGGGTTTTGTCGAACTGAAAGAGCCCGCCGGCCCGGCACAAGTCACGGCCCGCATCGGCCGGCAGGAGATTGCACTCGGCTCAGCCCGCTTCGTCTGGGTGAACGATAGCTCCAACGTGCGGACGACGCATGACGCGGTACGCATTCACAGCGATGTCCAGAACAACGTTGCGCTCGACTTCATCTATTCGCGGCCTGTCGTCTCGCAGCTCCAAGCCTTTTCCGATTTCGATACGCATAACGGTGTTTTCGGCGCGGTCTATGCGAGCGAAGCTCTGATCCCGAACATCTTCCATGTCGACGAATATTATTTCTACCGGCGCAATCTCGGCGCGCAATATCTCAAACTGACCGGCAACGAGGACCGCGACACGCTCGGCGGGCGTTTCTGGGGCGATTACGGGCCGTTCGAGTTCGACACCGATTTCGCCTATCAGTTCGGTACGTTCAACGGCGCGCCGATCTCGGCCTTCGGTACATCGACCCGCGTGCTTTACACGTTCGAGCGCGTCGTCTGGCAGCCGGGCCTGCAATTCCAGGGAAGCTATTTCAGCGGCAGCGGCGGCGGCAAAACCATCGGCACCTTCAGCGCGCCCTTTCCGCGGCCGACCTTGCTGAATTACATCGGCTTGAACACGCTCGAGAACGTGATCGAGGCCTATCCGGCCCTCGTGCTCAATCCGACGAGCAATTTCGCTTTCCGCCTGGGACCGGAGGTGCTCTGGCGTGCTTCCGTCAACGATGCGGTGTATATTTCTCGCGCAACGCCGCTGACGGCGACATTGTCCGCCAACGACAAAGCGAGCTATATCGGGACGAATCTGATCGCGACCGCGCAATGGCGCCCGGTCAGCACTGTCACGGTTTTCGGCGAATATTTGCACCAGCTCGCCGGTCCGGCGATCACCTTGGCGGGCGGCCGCCCGGCCGATGCGGGCGTCATTCAGGTCGATTTCAACTTTTAACCGTCCCGGCAGCGTCTTGGAACGGAACCCGTGCTTGCCGCGGGCGCCGCGGCTTGTTAGTCAGCCGCTCGCGACAACGAGGTGAAGATGGCCGAAGCGCATCGTCCGAAGACATCCAAGAACGAGCCCGGCGTCGACGGCGCGCGTTTCCTCATTGTCGAGGCGCGGTATTATGAGGCGGTCGCGGCGCATCTGCTCGACGGCGCGGTGGCCGCGTTGAAGGCGGCCGATGCGCGCTATATCTGCTGGCAGGTGCCGGGCGCGCTCGAAATTCCGATCGCCGCGAAGATTGCGCTCGATATGGCGCGCACCGCCGGCGCGCCGTTTCAGGGTGTCATCGCGCTCGGCTGCGTGATCCGCGGCGAGACGGCGCATTTCGATATTGTCGCGGGCGAAAGCGCGCGGGCTCTGATGGACCTCGCAATGGCTGACATGCTGCCGCTCGGCAACGGCATTCTGACGGTCGAAAATAACGAGCAGGCTTTGGAACGCGCCGACCCGCAACAGGGCGACAAAGGCGGCGACGCGGCGCGCGCCGCGCTTGCCCTTTACCGCCTTCGGGCGGGGCAGGGAGCGCTTTGATGGCGCTCGCCCCGCAACGCGCCGCCGCGCGGCTCGCCGTCGTCCAGGCGCTTTATCAGATGGAGGTATCCGGCAAGGGCCTTGCCGAGACGCAGAGCGAGTTCGAGTCGTTCTGGATCGGTAATGAAATCGAAGGCGCGCAATATGAAGAGGCGGAGATCGCCTTTTTCCGCGACATTCTGGCCGGGGTGCTCACCGATCAGGGCCCGATCGACCGCGCGATCGACCGGACGCTTGCGAAGGGCTGGCCGCTGGTGCGCGTCGATGCCGTGATGCGCGCCATTTTGCGCGCCGGCAGTTATGAATTGCTTCGCCGCAAGGATGTTCCGGCGCGGGTTGTCATCAAGGAATATGTCGATGTCGCCGGTGCCTTCTTCGAACGCGACGAGGCGGGCATGATTAATGCCGTGCTCGACGCTTTGGCGCGGCAATATCGCGGCGAGGAGTTTCAGGAGC
>JAJXZN010000308.1 GCA_021780015.1 Pseudomonadota bacterium | reverse complement strand
ACCGCGCGGCTCGATGCGGTGATCGCGGCAGCCAAATAACCCCCTTTCGCCCGTCCTGCAGCGGGAAAGAAAAGCCGGCTCAGGCCGCCTTTCTCGCCGCCATGGCAGCGAGCGCACGCAGAATGGTCGCCGTGCCTTCGAGCCGCTCGGACGTCTTCTCGAAATCGCGGATGAAGACGACGCGCATGTCGGGCCGCACGCGCGCCTGCGGCCCCTGTTCCGCAACATAGCGCACGAGGCCCTGCGGATTGGCGAACTGGTTTTCGCGGAAGCTCAAGGTGACGCCCTTCGGCCCGGCGTCGAGCTTCTCGACATTGGCCTTGCGGCAGAGCGCCTTGATGGCGACGAGCGCCAGCAACTGCTCGACCTCGCGCGGCAGCGGGCCGAAACGGTCGATCATCTCGGCCGCCATGGCCTCGATCTCGGCATCGGTTTCAAGCGTCGAAAGGCGCCGATAGAGCCCGAGCCGCAGATCGAGATCGGCGACATAGTCCTCGGGGATCGTCACTGCCGTGCCAAGCGTGATCGTCGGTGACCAAGCCTCTTCGACCGGCTCCTCGATCCCCGACTTCAGCGCCAGCACCGCCTCTTCCAGCATCTGCTGATAGAGCTCGTAGCCGACCTCCTTGATGTGACCCGACTGATCCTCGCCGAGGAGATTGCCGGCGCCGCGCAGATCGAGGTCATGCGACGCAAGCTGGAAGCCGGCACCGAGCGTATCGAGCGATTGCAGAACGCTCAACCGCTTCTCGGCCTGCGGCGTCAGCTTTTTGTTGAGCGGCGTGGTGAAATACGCATAGGCGCGCGTCTTCGAACGCCCGACCCGGCCGCGCAATTGGTAAAGCTGCGCCAAGCCGAACATATCGGCACGATGCACGATCAACGTGTTCGCGGTGGGAATATCGAGGCCGGATTCGACGATCGCCGTCGAGAGGAGAATATCGTACTTCCCATCATAGAAGGCCGACATGCGCGCTTCGAGCTCGGAGGCGGGAAGCTGACCGTTGGCGATGACATATTTGGCCTCCGGCACATTCTGGCGCAGGAAGGCACCGGCCTCTTCGATGTCTTCGATGCGTGGGCAGACATAAAAGCTCTGGCCGCCGCGATAGCGCTCGCGCAGCAGCGCTTCGCGCACGAGCAGCGGATCGAAGGGCGAGATCGAGGTCCGCACCGCCAACCGGTCGACCGGCGGCGTCGCGATGATCGAAAGCTCGCGCACGCCGGTCAGCGCAAGCTGCAAGGTGCGCGGGATCGGCGTCGCCGAGAGGGTGAGCACATGCACTTCGGCGCGCAGCTCCTTCAGCCGCTCCTTGTGCTTGACGCCGAAATGCTGCTCCTCGTCGATGATGACGAGACCGAGATCCTTGAACGCGATCTGTTTGCCAAGCAAGGCATGGGTGCCGACGACGATGTCGATATCGCCGGAAGCAAGCCCTGCTTTCACGGCCCGTAAGTCCGCGGCGCCGACCATGCGGGAAAGTTGCGCGACCTTGACCGGCAGGCCGGCAAAGCGCGCGGTGAAATTCTTCGCATGCTGGCGCGCGAGCAAGGTCGTCGGCACGACGACTGCGACCTGTTTGCCGTTGATCGCCGCGACAAAAGCCGCGCGCAGCGCAACTTCCGTCTTGCCGAAGCCGACGTCGCCGCAGACAAGCCGGTCCATCGGCCTGCCCGAGGCGAGATCGTCGAGCACGGCCTCGATCGTCGCCGCCTGATCCTCCGTCTCGTCATAAGGAAAGCCGGCGCAAAAGGCTTCATAAAGCGGTTCGGGCGGCACGAGCTTGGGGGCTTCGCGTGTCTGCCGCGCCGCGGCAATGCGCAGCAAGCCTGCCGCCATTTCGAGCACGCGCTTGCGCATCCGCGCCTTGCGTTTCTGCCAGCCAGCGCCGCCGAGCTTGTCGAGCTCGACATTGGCGTCCTCCGAACCGTAGCGCGAAAGCAGTTCGAGATTTTCGACCGGCAGAAAAAGTTTGTCGCCGTCGGCATAGTGGATTTCGAGGCAATCATGCGGCGCGCCGGCAGCCTCGATCGGCGTCAACCCGTGAAAGCGACCGATGCCATGATCGACATGGACGACGAGATCGCCCGCCGTCAGCACGCCGACCTCGGCGATGAAATCCTGCGCGCGGCGCGTCTTTTTGCGGCCGCGGATGAGGCGGTCGCCGAGAATGTCCTGCTCGCCGATGACGGCAAGGTCCGGCGCTTCGAAACCCGTTTCGAGCCCGATCACGGCCAGCGCAACGGCCGTCTTCGGCGTACGCAAAGCCTCGCTGAAGGACGAAACCGGCTCCAGCGCCCGCAGGCCGAAATCCTTCAGCACATGGCCGAGACGCTCGCGCGAGCCTTCCGACCAGCCGGCGACGACGACGCGCTTGCCCTGCGCCTGTAAGGCCTGCACATGCTCGGCCGCGGCGTGAAAGACATTGGCGCCTTCGTCGGCGCGCTCGGCCGCGAAATTGCGGCCGATCTTGCCGGCGCAATCCACGATCAGCGTCTTGCTGCCTTCCGGCGGCGCGAACGGCGTGACGCGGGCGGTGCCCTGCGCGGCGAGCCGCTTCGCCCATTCATCCGCAGGCAGATAAAGCGTATCCGGCGGCAGCGGCTTATAAGGCGCGTTCGAAGGATCCGCGTCGTGCGCGCTTTTGCGCGCGTCGTAATAGTCGCGGATCTGCGCCAACCGCTCGGTCGCGGCTTCGTCCGTCAACGGGTCGAGCACCAGCGGCGCATCGCCGATGTAATCGAACACAGTGTCGAGCCCGTCGTAGAAGAGGGGCAGCCAATGTTCGAGGCCCGGATGGCGGCGGCCTTCGCTCACCGCCTCATAAAGCGTATCGCCGCGCAGGCCGCCGCCGAATTCCGCTACATAACCCTGGCGGAAGCGGCGCATCGCATCCGAAGTCAATTGCACTTCGCTCACCGGGACGAGATCGACGCCGCGCAAGGTCGCGACCGTGCGTTGCGTCTCCGGATCGAAGGTGCGGATCGATTCGAGCGTATCGCCGAAGAAATCGAGCCGGATCGGCTCGGGCATCGACGGCGCGAAAAGGTCGAGAATGCCGCCGCGCACCGCATATTCGCCCGTGTCGCGCACGGCCGAGGCGCGGGCGAAGCCGTTGTTCTCGAGCCATTCGGTGAGGCTCGTCATGTTGACCGCATTGCCGGGCGCGGCGGAAAAGGATTCGGCCGCTACCTTCTCGCGCGGTGGCACCCGTTGCAGAATGGCGTTGATCGTCGTCGAAAGGATGCGCGGCTTCTGCGCCGCCGTGCGCGAGCGCGCAAGCCGCGACAGGACCGTCATCCGCCGCGCGGCGATCGCCGCATTGGGCGAGACGCGATCATAGGGCTGGCAGTCCCAGCCGGGGAATTCGAGGATTTCGATGTCCGGCGCGGCAAAGCCGAGCGCCTCATTGAAGGCGCGCGCCCGCTGCTCATCGCGCGCGACATGGACCAGCACGACGGCGCGCTCTTCCGCCGAAGACGCCAGCGCGCGGCTTAAATCAGCGATGCAAAAGGCGTCAAACCCGTCCGGCAGGGAGGCAAGGACAAGCGTGCCCTTTTTGGCAAGTTCGGCGGTCGCGCGTTTAAGGTCTGTCACAGGTCAAATCATTCGGATAGGCCGGCGCCTCAGATATGGATCGGCCCGGCATGGGTGTGGAACTGCCGCAGCTTTCGCAGCACTGGCGTATCGTAATGCGATGGAATTTCGGCCTCGCCCGTCAGCCAACCAAGGATATCGCGGTCCTGCGCCTCGAGAAGCGCCTCGTAGTCGGCAAGGTCCGCCTCGCTCAGGCCGCCGATCTCGGCATCGGCGAACCGGCCCATCAAAAGGTCCGTCTCGCGCATGCCGCGATGCCACGACCGGAACAAGGCCCGCCTGCGGCGCGGGTCGGAAGGCTGCGTCATTTTCTTAACCAGACTGTCAATTCCAATAGCCAGAACGGGTCCAATAGCCAAAACGGGATTTGCGCGAAAATCGCGTCCCGCTCCGGCCGTTTTGGTAGCGCCTTCGCAAGCGCACCACAATCTTTGATCCGCAAGCGCCGTGGGCTATAAAGGCGCATGTCAAAAGGCTCGCCCCACGCTCCTTGGTCGCGTCCCCTTGCCGATCTCGTCGATGCGGCGATCGACCCCGTTCTGGCCCGCCAAGGTTTCGGCGAGTCGCAAATCGTCCTCTATTGGGAAGATATTGT
>JAJXZN010000249.1 GCA_021780015.1 Pseudomonadota bacterium | reverse complement strand
CTCGCATCCGAGCCCTGAACCTTATAGCCGAGGTTGAGCAGCACCTCGGCAATGCCGGACATGCCGATGCCGCCGATGCCGACGAAATGGATAGGGCCCAGTTCGCGCGGCAGCTTCATGCTTTTTCAGTCCCAACGGCGATGTTCATCACGAGATCGGCGAGCCTTTTGGCAGCATCATGGATCCCTGCTTTCTGGGCCGCCGCGGCGCGCGATGCAAGGGCCCCGGGATTTTGCCGCGCGGCGCGCAGCGCATCGGCCAGCCATTGCGACGTAAAATCCGCCTCGCGCACGACCTGCGCCGCCCCTGTCGCGGCAAGTTCGGCCGCATTCGCCGCCTGATCCTGATCGAGCGCGTGCGGGAACGGCACCAGGATCGAGGGGCGGCCGATGACCGCCAATTCCGAGACGGTCGAGGCGCCCGCCCGGGCGATGACGAGCGAGGCCGCCGCGACGCGCGCCGGAAGGTCGGAAAAGAATGGCAGGACGTCGGCTTCGACGCCGAGATCGCGGTAGGCTTGCGCCACGCGCTCCAGATCCTCGCCGCGCGCCTGCTGGGTGATCTTGAGACCGGCCCGCTCGGCCGGCGCCAGAAGCGCGATGGCCGGCGGCACGATATCGGCCATCACGCGCGCGCCTTGCGAGCCGCCGGTGACGAGCAGATCGAATGAGCCATCGTCGGGGACGCGATAGGGCACGGCCGCGGCAGCGAGGACGCTGGGACGCACCGGATTGCCGGTGTGGTAGCTTTGCGCCTTGATGCCGGCGCCGAGTCCTTTGAGCGTCGGAAAGCCATGCGCGACGGCATCGACACGGGCCGCAAGAAAACGATTGGCACGGCCCATCACCGCATTTTGCTCATGCAGGATTGCCGGCACCCGCAACAAGGTCGCGGCGAAAACCGGCGGCACGCTCGGATAGCCGCCGAAGCCGACGACCGCTGCCGGCCGTTTGCGGCCGATGAGGCGGAGCGCGGCGGCGGTTCCGGCAAGCAGCGTCAGAACGGCTTTGGCGCGGGCGAGGAGGCCGCCGCCGCTTGGCGTCGCGGAGGCAATCTGATGCACGGCGCGCGCCGAAAAATCCCCGTCGTAGCGTTTGCCGCGCGCGTCCGTGACGAGCTCGACGCCAATGCCCCGCGCCGCCAATTCCCGCGCCAGCGCCTCGGCGGGAAAAAGATGGCCGCCGGTGCCGCCCGCCGCGACGAGAACGAGGCCGGACGTCATGCCGGCTCCGCCTCGATCTCCGGCTCGACCTCGCGAAAGACGATTTCGGCACGCGGGCGTTTGCGCATCACAGCGATCATGAAGCCCATGCCCAGCGCGAGCGAGATCACCGACGAACCGCCGTAAGAGATAAACGGCAGGGTCATGCCTTTCGCCGGCATGAGATGCAGATTGACCGCCATATTGATGGCGCTCTGAATGCCGAACAGCATGATCAGGCCCGCGCCGGCGAGCCGGCAGAATTGATCCTCGTTGCGCGCGGCGATGGTCAGGCCGCGCACGACGATGAACATGAACACGGCGACGATCACGAGACAGGCGATGATGCCGAATTCCTCCGCCGTCACGGCGAAGATGAAGTCCGTATGGGCATCGGGGAGAATGCGTTTCAGCGTGCCCTCGCCCGGCCCCTTGCCGGTCCAGCCGCCGGCGAAGAAACTTTGCAAGGCGGTATCGACCTGGAACGTATCGGCGACACCGCCCGTCGCGCCCGGATCGATGAATTTCAGAATGCGCGCCCGCACATGCGGCACGAATTTGAAGGCGAGCAGCACGCCGCCCATGCCGACGCCGCCGACGCCGAAGACCCAGATCCAGCGCAGCCCGGCGACGAAGAACAGGCCGACCCAAACGAGCGAGACGAGCATGGTCTGACCGAAGTCCGGCTGCAGGATGAGCGGGATGATCGTCGCCGGCAGCAGCAGCAGCGCAACCAGATTGCCGGGGAGACGGTCGCGGCCGCCCTCGGAAAAGGCCCAGGCGGCGAGGACGACAAAGCCGGGCTTCATGAATTCCGACGGCTGAATACCGAAAATCCAGCGCCTGGCGCCTTTCACCTCCTCGCCGAACAGAAGCGCGGCGAAAATCAGCGCCATAGAGACGAGAAATACGATCAGCGCGGCGCGCCGCACGTGCCGCGGCGACAGCAGCGAGGCGGCGAAGAATACGGCGAGCGCGGGGACGAGGAACATCACCTGTTTGTTGACGAAGTGGAAGGTCGGCAGGCCGAGCCGTTCGGCAACCGCGGGGCTTGCCGCCATGGTCAGGACGAGACCGAAAATGACCAGCGTGCCGAGCGCGGCGATCAGCCAACGGTCGATCGTCCACCACCACTTTGCCAGGGCCGAGCGTTCGACGCGCGAGACCATGATCTTCCCCCGTTGGATCACGATGTTGGATCTTGGACGCTCAAGCCGGACCTGCCTGACTTGAATAATCCAAAATCATAAACGTGATCGATTCTAATAGTTTAGAGTGGGATTCTCGCGAAAAACCGGTGTCCGCTTTTTCGCATCCCGCTCTAGCTTCTCGGCGGCTCCGCAAGCTTGGCCAGAACAACCTCCCGAAATTTGTCGCCGCGCTTCTCGAAATTCGGGAACTGATCGAACGAGGCGCAGGCGGGCGACAGCAGCACGATGGGCGAAGGCGTCGTGCTCGATTCGGCATCGCGCGTCGCGCTATCGACCGCGCGCTCGATCGTGCCGCAAAATTCATAAGGAATCGCTTCACCGATGACTTTGGCGAACGGTTCCGCGGCCTCGCCGATCAGATAAGCCTTGGCCACTTTGGGAAACAAGGGCTTGAGCGGGCCAATGCCGCCCTCCTTGGCGCGCCCGCCGAGGATCCAATAGATGTCGTCGAGGCTTTGCAGCGCCTTCTCCGCGGCATCCGCATTGGTCGCCTTGGAATCGTTGATATAGAGAACCTTCCCGCGCCGGCCGATCTCCTCCAGCCGATGCGCGAGGCCAGGAAAGGTCCTCAGGCCCTTCTGGACAAGCTCCAGTTCGAAGCCGTGCGGACCCAGCGCCGCCACCGCCGCCGCGGCATTCTGGCCGTTATGCGTGCCGCGCAGCGAGGCAATGCCGGCGAGATCGGCGATCGGCGCGGCGACGCCGCCTTTCTTGCCGATCAGCCAGGTTCCCTCGAGCACGATCCCGTCCGGGATGTCCGGATGATCGATCGAGATCGGCACGACGCTGCGGCCCCGAGCCCGCAGCTTTTGCGCAATGCCGGCGCTGATCTCGTCATCGACGCCGACGATGGCGACATCGGCCTTGGCGACGAGCCGCTCCTTGATCTCGGCGTAATGTTCCATCGTCCCGTGCCGGTCGAGATGGTCGACGGTGACGTTGAGCAGGATGCCGAAAGAGGGATTGAGCGATGGTGCGAGATCGATCTGGAAGGACGAGCATTCAATCACATGGACGCGCTGCGCCGACGGCGGATTGAGCGCAAGGACCGGGACGCCAATATTGCCGCCGACTTCGACCTCGTAGCCGAAGGCACGATAGAGGTGCGCGACGAGCGCCGTGGTCGTCGATTTGCCATTGGTGCCGGTGATGGCGACGAGCGTTGCCTTGGGCGCAATATGCGCGCGTTCGCGCACGAAGAGCTCGATGTCGCCGATGATCTCGACGCCAGCCGCCTTCGCCTTGACGACGATCCAATGCGGATAGGGATGGGTCAGCGGCACGCCCGGCGCCAGCACGAGCGAATCGTAGCCGGTGAGGTCTGCGGTAACGAAATCTTCGAGCCTGAGGCCTGCGGCCTCGGCTTTCTCGCGGCCTGGACGATGATCGTCCCAGACGGCGACATCGGCACCCCCGGCGGCAAGCGCCTGCGCGCTTATAAGGCCCGAGGAGCCGAGGCCGAAGACGGCGACGCGTTTGCCGGCAAAGGAAGTAATGGGCGTCATCAGCGCAACTTCAATGTCGAGAGGCCGACCAGCGCGAGCACGAAGGCGATGATCCAGAACCGCACCACGACTTGCGGCTCGGACCAGCCGAGCTGCTCGAAATGATGGTGGATCGGCGCCATTTTAAACACGCGCTTGCCGGTCAATTTGAACGATATGACCTGGACGATAACCGACAAAGCCTCAACCACAAAAAGGCCGCCGACGATGGCGAGCACGATCTCGTGTTTGATCGCCACGGCGATCGTGCCAAGCAGACCGCCGAGCGCCAGCGAGCCGGTATCGCCCATGAAAATCTGCGCCGG
>JAJXZN010000194.1 GCA_021780015.1 Pseudomonadota bacterium | reverse complement strand
GCGAGCGTCGCACGCGCAACCTCAAAGCCCCGCGGCGGCGCCTGTTGCCCTTTGGCATTCTTGTGTTTGGACGGCCATCTGCTAGAGAGGCGCGGTGCCTTGCCGCGCAGCCTCGCCTGCCTCGGTCGCCCGCATTTAAGTGCGTCGCGCGAGGTTAAGGCCACGTGAAAAGCCCGGCTCGGTTTTGGCGTGGGTGCGGTTCGGCGGCGGACGGACGGGATAGAGGATGGTCAAAAAGAAACCGCTCGTTGTCATCACGCGCAAATTGCCCGATGTGGTCGAGACGCGGATGCGCGAGCTCTTCGACGCCCGCCTCAATCTCGACGATAAGCCGATGAGCCAGGACGATCTGGTTGCGGCCGTGCGCAGCGCCGATGTGCTGGTGCCGACGGTGACCGACCGGATCGACGCCGCGCTCATCGAACAGGCCGGCAGCCAGTTGAAGCTCATCGCCAATTTCGGCACCGGCGTCGACAACATCGACGTCGCGGCGGCGGCGAAACGCGGCATCACCGTTACCAATACGCCGGGGGTGCTCACGCAGGACACGGCCGACATGACGATGGCGCTCATTCTCGCCGTGGCGCGCCGCATCGTCGAAGGCGCGGAGGTCATTCCGCAAGGCAATTGGGTCGGCTGGTCACCGACCTGGATGCTCGGGACGCGCATCACCGGCAAACGGCTCGGCATCGTCGGCATGGGCCGAATCGGCCAGGCACTGGCCTATCGCGCAAGGGCCTTTGGCCTGCAGATCCATTATCATAACCGCCGCCGCGTCGCCGCCTCGATCGAGGAGGCGCTCGAGGCGACCTATTGGGATTCGCTCGATCAGATGCTGGCGCGGATGGACATCGTCTCGGTCAATTGCCCGCATACGCCGGCGACCTTCCATCTGCTCTCGGCGCGCCGGCTGCAGCAGATGCGGCCGCAGGCGATCCTGGTCAATACGGCGCGCGGCGAGATCATCGACGAGACGGCGCTGATCGAAATGCTGGAAGCGGGCGAACTCGCCGGCGCCGGGCTCGATGTGTTCGAACACGAGCCGGCCGTCTCCGAGCGGCTGGTCAAGCTTGCCGAGGCCGGCAAGGTGACGATCCTGCCGCACATGGGCTCGGCGACGCGCGAGGGCCGCGTCGACATGGGCGAGAAGGTCATCATCAACGTTAAAATGTTTATGGACGGCCACCGCCCGCCGGACCGGGTTCTCCCCAGCGCCGTCTAGATCGCGCCAAAAATCAAAATTGATCTTGGTCAAGGTCGAAGCGGCCGGCGACGGTATTGACCGTTTGGCCATCTTGGCGATGATGCTTGCCGCACTATCCTCCAAGAGGACGGAGGAACGCCGATGAACATCGCCCGTTTGTTGCGCCGCGCCGTACGGAAGATTGCGTCTCGGAAGAACGAACCCTGGACTATCCGAAGACTGAACCGCACCGCCGACGATATCGAAGCTCAGCTGCGAATCATGTCAGACCAGGAATTTGCCGAATATCTGCGGCTGCATTCGCGGTCGCATTGGTGGAAAGCGTAAGTCCATCCCCGTGGACACGGCGGGCCACCGTGAAAGATGCCCCGCCGCGATGAGCGAGGCTTAGAGCGCGCCGGTCAGGCCGCCGACGGCGCCGAGAACGCTGCCGAGGAGGCCGCTGACGAGGCCGCCGACTTGTCCGACGAGGCCCGAGACCGCCCCAGTGACGTCGCTGGCATTGACACCCAGATGGGCGCCGAGGCCGAGGTTGACCGAGAGGCCACCGGCGACCTGATCGATTTCCGAGCTGGTCAATTCACGCATCGTTTCGAATTCCGGCATTTTGTTCTCCCTATTGGGTTGGTCGGAATCGAGATCGCCGCCGTCTCTCTGAGCGACGCACGCGACCACGATGCGCGCACCTAAAAGCGGGCATGGGGCATTTTCGTAGCGCGACTATGGAAATTCGTTGGCAGCTTTGCTGTATAACCTTAGCAATAAGCGAATAGCTAAGGTATTAAATCGACGACGTGAAAACTTAGCTTTCGAATAGATCCTCAATAAAACAAATATATATTGGCAATCTATCAGGCTTGAGCTTGGTTATTGCAATTTCTCCACACAATGTCCTTCAAATGGCCAGAGTCTCTGGCTTGAATTCGGCCATACCGGTAATTTCTACTTATTGATGTGTCATGGCCCTTTTTCGCGATGAAGTCGTGGAGGCGCGGAGAAGTGCCTGGCTCGGCCCGGTTCAACTCGCCCAACCCCTGCCGGTCCGGGCCGTTTCCGGGGTCACCATCGGCCTGCTGTGTGCCGTGCTGGCCTTTGCGATTTTCGGCACCTATACGCGCCGCGTCCACGCCGCCGGCATCCTCATGCCGCGGGCCGGACTGATCACGCTGGCCAGTCCGACAGCCGGCGTCGTGACCAGCGCCGCGGTCAAGGAGGGCGATATCGTCGCCAAGGGCGCGCTTCTTTATGTGCTCGATCTCGACACCCATTCGGCCGAGGGCGCGACCGAGCAGCAGGTCATTGCGCAATTGATGCAGCAAAAAGCCAATCTTCAGAAGCAGCGCGCCAATCGCCTGTCGATCGCCAAGATCGAAAAACAAGCTTTGCACGACCAGCGCACCAATCTCGCGAGCCAGCATGAGCAGCTGCAACAGCAGATGGCCATCCAAAACGCCGCCGTCGCGGCAATGAAGGCCAAGGCCGAACAATTGCAGGGCGGCGTGCGCCGGGGGATCGTCAGCGACCCGGATTACCAGAGCCAGAATTTCATCTACATCCAAGCCTTGTCGCAAGCGGCGCAGTTCCAGCAGAACGATCTGCAGGTGCAAGCCCGGCTATCGGATGTCGATCATCAGCTTCTGATGTTCGACGACAAGCTCGCGCAGGACATTTTTCAGCTGAACAGCGAGTTGCTCCGCATCGATCAATTGATCGCCGAAAACCAGGCCAAGCAGAGCATCGAGGTCCGCGCCCCCGAATCCGGCACTGCAACGTCGATTCGTGTGCATGTCGGGCAGCAGGTCCCCTCCGGCGCACCGCTCGTGACCTTGCTGCCGCGCACCGGCACGTTGGAAGTCAATCTCTTCGTCAATAGCGCGGCCATCGGCTTCGTCGAAAAAGGCGCGCCGGTGGTGCTTCGTTACGCGGCTTATCCATTTCAGCGCTATGGACTTTACCACGGCCGCGTCGCGGAATCGACGCATGCGCCCGTCGGCGCCGGCGATTTCGCCAATGGCGTGCAGAAGGAGGATGCGGATTCCATCTACCGCATCATCGTAACGCCGGAAATGAATTACGTCCTGGCGAACGGCGAGCACAAGCCGTTGGAGGCGGGGATGCGGGTCGATGCCGACATCGCACTCGAGAAGCGCCGTCTCTATCGCTGGCTTTTCGACCCGCTTTATCACATCCAGCGCAGCGTCGCCCTGGTCAGCAACGGGGGCGTTCGTTGATCTGGGAAAGGCAATTACAATTCGGATTCCGCCGCCGCCTTCCCGTCATTCTGCAAAGCGAAGCGGCAGAATGCGGTCTGGCATGCTTGGCCATGATCCTTGCCTTTTACGGGCATCCGATCGATCTGACCGTGCTGCGCCGGCGCTACGCGATCTCTCTCAAAGGGACGACGCTGCGTCACTTGATGGAGATCGCCGGTGCCACCGGCCTCTCGGTCCGCGCGCTGCGGCTCGAAATTCCCGACTTGTCGCGGCTGCGGCTGCCCTGCGTCCTGCATTGGGACCTCAACCACTTCGTCGTGCTGGAAAAGATCGACCCCAAGACAGCCGTCATCCACGATCCTGCCGCGGGACGCCGCACGCTGCCGGTCAGCGCTCTGTCAAAATCCTTCACCGGCATCGCCCTTGAAGTGCTGCCCTCCGAAATGTTCGTTCGGGCGGACGAGCGGCAATCGCTGCGTCTGCGAGACTTGTTCCGCAAAGTTTCCGGCCTCGCGCCGTCGCTCGCCCAGATCCTGCTCCTCTCGCTCGGCATCGAGGTCACGACCCTGCTGATCCCGATCGCCTCGCAGGTGATCATCGACGAAGTCATCGTCAATGCGGACCGCGATCTTCTGCTCGTCGTCGCGCTCGGCCTCGGGCTGCTGCTTCTCTCGCAACTCGCCATCGCTACGGCGCGCACCTGGGCGATCATGCTGACGAGCACGCGCATCTCGCTGCAATGGAACACGAGCCTGTTCGATCACCTCGCGCGGCTGCCCTTGAATTATTTCGAGAGCCGGCATGTCGGCGATCTGATTTCCCGCTTCTCCGCTTTGACGGTGATCCAGAAGTCGCTGACGACCGATCTGGTCCAGGCCGTTCTCGACGGCATCATGGCGATCGGCATGCTGGTCATGCTGTTCATCTATGGCGGCTGGCTGGGCTTCGTCGCGATCGCATCGGTCTCGCTGAACGTCGTGCTGCGTGTCGTCGCCTATCGCTCCTACCGCGAGCGCACCGAGGACGCGATCATCAACGAGGCGAAACAGCAGAGCCATTTCATCGAGACGATGCGCGGCATCGCCACCGTCAAGCTCCTCGGCCTTGCCGAGCGGCGGCGCGGCATCTGGATCAATTATTTTATCGATTCGCTCAATGCGCGCCTGCAATTGCAGCGTCTCGACCTGATCTTCAGCCGGGCCAACGAGTTTCTGTTCGGCGCCGACCGGGTGATCCTGCTGATGCTCGGCGCGACCATGGTCCTCGACAGCCGGATGACGCTCGGCATGCTCGTCGCCTTCCTCGCCTATAAGGACCAGTTTACCGCGCGTGTCGGCAACCTGCTGACGTCGGGTTTGCAATTGCGGACCTTGAACGTGCAGACGGAACGGCTGTCCGATATCGCTCTGGCGGAACCCGAACCGCAGAAGACCGCGAGCTTGCCGCAGATCGCGCCGGGGCCCCGCTATCGGGGCGCGACCTTAGTCGCTTCGGGCCTGTCGCTGCGCTATGGCGATAACGAGCCGTGGATCTTCCGCAATGTGAATCTGACCATCGACGCCGGGCAATGCTGCGCGATCACCGGACCGTCCGGTTGCGGCAAGACCTCGCTCCTGAAAATCCTGATGGGGCTTTTCGAACCGACCGAGGGCGCGGTGATGATCGACAATGTCGATGTCCGCGGCCTCGGCACGGATGATTATCGCCGCTATATCGGCGGCGTGCTGCAAAACGACGGTCTGTTCGCCGGCTCGATCGCCGAAAATATTACCGGCTTCGACGACCAGCCCGATTATGCGCTGATCGAAGAATGTGCCATGCGTTCGGCGATCATCGACGACATTCGCCGGATGCCGATGGGCTTCGAGACGCTGGTCGGGGATATGGGCAGCGCGCTCTCCGGCGGCCAGAAGCAGCGGATCATCCTGGCCCGCGCGCTGTATCAGCGACCAAGGATCTTGTTCCTCGACGAGGCGACGAGCCATCTCGACGAGGCGACCGAGGCGATCATCGCCGAAACCCTGCGCAGCCTGCGCATAACCCGCGTCATTGCCGCGCATCGGCCGGCGACGCTGGCGCATGCCGATGTCGTCATCCCCTTCGGCCAATGGACAAGGGCAAGCCGGATATTGCGCCGGCCGGCGACCGCCACCACGCTCTAGGCGTCGCGCGTCCCGCCGGCCTGAACCCGGGCTTGGCTTTGCGCCCTTGAAGGGGCGTCCCCAATCGCCATATTCCGAGAAGCGGAGGCGCCATAATGGGCCTCCAGGAAGTCCGAAGGCCTGAAGGCTTCGCCCATGTCGCGTATGTTGACCATCAATTCGCCGTTTCTGCTCGGGTTCGAGGAGTTCGAGCGGATGGTCGACCGGGTGACGCGGGCGAGTTCGGACGGCTATCCGCCCTACAACATCGAGCGGGTCGCAAAGACCGATGCGGAGCCGGAAAGGCTGCGTATCACCTTGGCCGTGGCCGGGTTCATGCGCGAACAGCTCGAGGTGACGGTCGAGGAGGGCCAATTGGTCATCCGCGGCCGCCAGCAGGACGAGAAGCCGCGCGATTTCCTCCACCGGGGGATCGCGGCGCGGCAGTTCCAGCGGGTTTTTCTCCTCGCCGAGGGGATGCGCGTGGCAACCGCCGACCTGGCCCATGGATTGTTGACGGTGGACCTCGTCCGGCCGGAGCCGTCACGAGTGGTTAAGAAGATCGATATCATGATGCGAGACTGAGATGTTCGCATCCGCGCGGGTCTCGGAGAGACCGCAGAAGGAGTGTGGAATGTTGGACGAATTCAAAGAGGTCACGGAAACGGCCCCCCTGACCGAAGAACAGTTTGCCCATCTAGGCGGCGGTTCGCTCGCCTATGTGCGCGCCATCCGGTCCGAGGATGTGAGCCGGCTTTTCCCGCAGGCTCCGCCGCTGCAGCCCGGCCTTCAGCTTTTCGCTTTGCTCGGCGCCGACGGCACGCCCATCGTCCTCACCGATTCCCGCGATGCGGCCCTCGCCAATGCTTTGCAGCACGAGCTGCAGACGGTGAGCGTGCACTGAGCCAGAGCTCGGCACGCTCAGGCGTCCGCGTAGGTTGGCCGAACGGCGTCGGGGACAATTACCGCGAGCGGGTGTGAACGGGCAGGGCATTCCAATTCTGGTCCCCGCGGACGGCGCAGGAAACGACGGCGCGGTTTGCGGGGGTCGGGCTGCAGGCGGGATCGACCGCTGGCGTCGCCGCACAGATGTCGACCACGCGCAGCAGGATCGCGCTCAGCAAAATCGCAATCAGAGATATTTCCGGCGCCAGCTTGCTCGGTTGCCCCGAAACTTTTTGAATTTGTGTTTTTGTTCTCATTTTGGTCTCCGAAGCCGAGAATCGACTACGGGTCCTGAATTGGCCGTCCGGGCATAAAAAATCCATGTCTCTTGGCCACCCTGCGGCATTAAAATCGGCAAAGATCGCGTTTCTCGAGGCCAAAAATCAGCATTTTCGACCCGAATTTTCGAAAAAACGCGGCGCTGAAGGCCAAAAATTTCAAAAAAGCCCGAAAAATGGTCTGGCCGCCTGTTGGCTGGCTTCGCCGCCGTTCGGGATGGAAGCCGGCGGCAGGCCGTCACCTTCGCCGTCCCTGGGCGGCGGCGCATAGGATCGGCGCCGCGGCGTCTGGCCCAAGGCCATCGGCGGCGCCCAGGGCGTCGCCCGGCTCGCCGGCGGCTGAGCTTGGCCGCTGCCTTGCCCGCCGAAGAAATTCAAGATCGCGTTGGCGATCGGCACGTTCGGCGCCGCGGCCGGCGCCATCCAGACACCGCCGTTGAGCGGTGCCGGCGGAATGCCGGCATGCGCGACCTGCATGAAATGCGACCAGATCACCACCGGCAGCGAACCGCCGGAGGCGCGTTTGGTCGGCGAATTGTCGTCATTGCCCAGCCAGACGCCGCAGATCATGTGGCTCGTATAGCCAACGAACCAGGCGTCGCGGAAATCCTGGCTGGTGCCGGTTTTGCCCGCCGCCGGCCAGCCCGGCAGGTCGGCGCGCCGTGCCGTGCCGGTCGCCAGCGTTTCCGCCATCATCCGGTTCATCATCGCCACATGTTCGGGGGCAATGACACGGTCGCCCGCCGCCGGCTCGTGCAGATAAAGCAGGCGGCCGCCGGCGGTCGTGATCTTGGCAACGACATAGGGCGCCACCGCGATGCCGCCGTTGGCGAAGGGCACGTAGGCGGCGACGAGTTCGAGCGGCGTGACCGCCGAAGTGCCAAGCGCGATCGTCGGATTGACATCGAGCGCCGAGGTGATGCCGAGCCGCCGCGCCGTGCGCGCGACATTGGCGGGGCCGACTTCGAGCGCCAGCCGTACCGCCACCGTATTGAGCGATTGGGCAAGCGCCGTGGTCAGCGTCACCGGTCCCATATAGCGATGTTCGTAATCTTCCGGCTGCCAGCCGCGCAGATTGATCGGCGCATCATTGCGGATCGAATCCGGCGTCAGTCCGTGTTCGAGCGCGGTCAAATAGACGAAGGGCTTGAAGGCCGAGCCCGGCTGCCGCTTGGCGGTGGTGGCGCGATTGAACTGGCTCTCGGCATAGTCGCGGCCGCCGACGAGGGCGCGCAGCGCGCCGTCCGGATCGAGCGCCACGAGGGCGCCCTGGCTCACGTCGTAATGGGCGCCTTTGGCGGCGAGGGTGTCGCGCAGCGCCTTTTCCGCCGCGCTCTGCAGCGGCGCGCTGATCGTGGTGCGGACGGCAATGTCCTCGTCGACCGGGCCAAGGAGGTCGTCGAGCTGATCCATCACATAATCGGCGACATAATTGATCGTGCCGCCGGCCTTGGGTTGCATGGGCTTCGCCGGCTCGGCCAGGGCCAGTTCCGCCATCGGTCCCGTAATAAAGCCTTGCTCGCGCATAGCCTCGATCACCTCGGCAGCGCGTTGCGTCGCCGCGGCGAGGTTGTGATTCGGCGCGTAGCGCGACGGCGCCTTCATCAATCCGGCGAGCATGGCGGCCTCGGCGAGGCTCACCGCGCGGGCGCTATGGCCAAAATATTTCTGCGCCGCGGCTTCGACGCCAAAGGCACCGGCGCCGAAATAGACCCGGTTCAGATAGAGGTCGAGGATCTGATCTTTGGAATATTTGTGCTCCAGCCAGACGGCGAGGATCGCTTCCTGGATTTTGCGCGGCAGCGTGCGCTCCTGGGTCAAGAACAGGTTTTTGGCGAGCTGCTGGGTGAGCGTCGAGCCGCCTTCCATGCCGCCGTGGCCGATCGCATCGCGCACCAGGGCACGCAAAATCCCGATCGGATCGATGCCCCAATGGTCGTAGAAACGGCGGTCTTCGATGGCAACGAAGGCTTTCGGCAGATAGGGCGGCAATTCGGCCAGGGGAACGGCCGCGCCGCCGGTATCGCCGCGATTGGCAAGCAGTGTCCCGTCTTCGGCGAGGATGGCAATATTGGGCGGTCGCTTGGGGATCGTAAGCTGGTCGATCGGCGGCAGTTGCGCCGCATAATAGGCGACGACGATCGAGACGCCGACGGCGCCCCAGACGCCGAGCATCAGGACCCAATAGATGAGGCGGCTCAGGATCGACGCCCGCTTGCGCTTCGCGGTGCGCTTTTTTTTGCGGGCGCGGCGCGGCTTTTCCTCCTCGTCCTCCGGGAAGGCATCGAAGATCGGTTCCCGCCGCTCGCTGTTCCTGCCCTTGGCCATCGTCTGTGCCGCCGCTCGCAGAGGCCGCCTGCCCGGCGGCTGGCGCGAGCCTAGATCGGTGCGATTAAGGTGGGGTAAAACGGTGGAAAGCCGGTCGCAGCATGGCGGAACAGAGGTCTTTCAGCCGCGGCCCAAGCCCTGCCGAAAACTGGGCATTGACGACCGCGGCGCTTGCGATTTGGCTTGAGCCGCGCCAAATTTGCGCCCCTTGCGCGGCGCGCGCCGCGCCTGCCCGCCCGCAAGCTCCAACCGGAAGCTTCAAAGAGTTCGGATTCGTCCCATGCAAGTCACTCTCGAACGCGCCGCTCTGTTGAAGGCGCTCGGCCATGTGCACCGCGTCGTCGAGCGGCGCACGACGATCCCAATTCTCTCCAACGTCCTCTTCGCTGCCGAAGGCAATTCCGTCCTGCTCAAGGCGACCGACCTCGATCTCGAGGTCACCGAGCGGCTGCCGGCCGATGTCGGCCAGGCGGGCGCGACGACGCTGCCGGCCCACATCCTTTATGAGATCGTCCGCAAGCTGCCGGAGGGCGCGCAGGTCTCGCTCGACGCGACGGGCGACGCGGCGCAATTGCTGTTGCGCTCGGGCCGCTCACGCTTCCACCTCCAGGCTTTGCCGGAAAGCGATTTTCCCGATCTCGCCGCCGGCGATTTTACCCATCGCTTCACGCTCACCGCCGCCGATCTGAAAAAGCTGATCGACAAGACGCAGTTTGCGATCTCGAACGAAGAGACGCGCTATTATCTCAACGGCATTTATCTGCACACGGTCGATGTCGGCGGCCACGCCATGCTGCGCGCCGTCGCAACCGACGGCCATCGCTTGGCGCGTGTCGAAATCCCGGCGCCGCAAGGCGCCGCCGGCATGCCCGGCGTCATCATTCCGCGCAAGGCCGTCGCCGAAGTGCAAAAGCTGATCGAAGACCTCGACGCCGATGTCGAGCTGGAAATCTCGCCGACCAAGGCGCGTTTCAGCTTCGGCGATGTCGTGCTCATCACCAAGCTTATCGACGGCACCTTCCCGGACTATGTCCGGGTCATTCCGGCCGGCAATGACAAATTGCTGACGGTCGACCGCCAGCCCTTCGCCGCGGCGGTCGATCGCGTCTCGACGATTTCGTCTGAACGCGGCCGCGCCGTGAAGCTCGCCGTCGGCGACAACAAGCTGACGCTCTCCGTCACCAATCCCGATTCGGGCTCTGCGGTCGAGGAGCTTGAGGTCGATTACGACGCGGCACCGCTCGAGATCGGCTTCAATGCGCGCTATCTGCTCGACATCACCAATCAACTCGACGGCGACACGGCTCTGTTCAAGCTTGCCGATCCCGGCTCGCCGACGCTCGTGCTCGATCACGAGGGCGCGGCGGCGCTTTATGTTCTGATGCCGATGCGGGTCTAACGATCTTCAGACTTCTGTGATCGCCGGGGTCGTTGAACCCGGCGACGGACTAGCTTAGACAATCTCGCCGATCATGCTGCATCAGCCGGAGAGGTTCGACTTGGCGACCGCCGATAACAATCCGCGTCCGAAACTGGCCTATTTTGCAATTCCAGTTTTCATCGGCCTCATCGCCCTGTTCGAATCGTGGCATTTCGTCAGTTTCTTCCGCGTTTTCACCTTTAGCGCCGTCGCCTTGCTGCTGGCTGATATCGCATGGCTGACGCGCGGAAAGCTGCGCGATTTTTTCATCATCCTCACATCGCTCGCCGTCGGCCTCATCATCATCGAGGGGGTCTCGGATTCGATGATGCATCAGACGGGCGGCACCCTGGCGCCGCGCGGTGTTTTCTCGCCGGCCCAACCCATCATTGGCTGGGGGCCGGCAGCGCCGGGGCGTTTTCATGATTACCGCATCGATAGCGCGGGCAAGACGATCTACGACGCCAATTATACTATCGACCACAATCTTCTGCGCCAGACCCTCTCCTGCAAGAAGGGCCCGCCGGTCGTCTTCTTCGGCTGTTCCTTCACTTTCGGCGATGGCGTCAACGACAACGAGACCCTGCCGCAGAATTTTTCCGATCTGCTCGACCGCAAACTCCGGGTTCTGAATCTGGGGTTCACCGGCTATGGCCCGCAGCAATTCCTGCGCGAGGAGGAGACCGGCCGGTTTGATAAAGTCATCGGCCCCGATCCCAAGCTCTTCGTCTTTCTCACCGCCGTCTGGCACGCCGAGCGCACGGCCTGCAAAGCCTATTGGACGGCGATCGCGCCGCGCTACGTCGTGAAAAACGACAAGGTCGTCTATGTCGGCGACTGCAATCCGCACGGGCCAAGCCGCTGGTTCCGCGATTGGCTCGAGAATACGGCTCTTTATCGCGAATTCGTGGAACCCTATCGGCGGCAACTGACGCACGACGATATCGAGCTTTATATTCGCATCACGGATGCGGCGGTCCAACTCGCCAAAACGAAATATAATGCATCGACGGTCATTCTTTACCTACGCTCGGACGCCAGCTTCTTCCGCGGCACAGGATTTACGGATGATGAAATCATGCAGCGGCTGCGCCAAGGCGGCGCCACGGTGATCGATGCCAGCCTGCAGAAAGAACCGCCCGCGAAAATCAGCATTCAGGGCGACGGCCATCCGACGCCTTATGCCAATCAGCTCCGCGCTTCGATTCTAAAGAATTACCTCGCCGAACATGCCCCGAGCCTCTTGCAATCGGCATCCGATCCGCAATGCCAGGGGGCGACGGCTTCAGGCAGCGCCGATTAATCCAACTCGAACGCGTCTTTGTAGTCGCGCTTGAGTGCCGGGTTCTGCTCGTCCTTGCGCAGGATGCAATTGCCGACGGCGAGAAACTCGATCTCGGTTCCCATGAAACAGGCGAACGCGTCTTCCGGCGTGGCGACAATCGGTTCGCCGCGCACATTGAAGCTCGTGTTGACGACCACGGGGCAGCCGGTCAATCCGGCGAAGGCCTCGATCAGGGCGTGATAGCGCGGGTTCGTCTCTTTATGAACGGTCTGGATGCGCGCTGAATAATCGACATGCGTCACCGCCGGGATTTCGGAGCGCAGGACATTCAGCTTGTCGATGCCGAAGAGCTGTTGTTCTTCGGCCGACATTTTGCGGCAGCGCGAATCTTTGACATCGGCGACGAGCAGCATGTAGGGCGAATCGGTGTCGAGATCGAACCAGTCGGCGACCTTTTCGCGTAGCACGGACGGCGCGAAGGGCCGGAAGCTCTCGCGATATTTGACTTTCAGATTCAGTACTTTCTGCATCGTCGGCGAGCGCGGATCGCCGAGGATCGAGCGCCCGCCGAGGGCGCGCGGGCCGAATTCCATTCGGCCTTGATGCCAGCCGACCGCTTGGCCGGCGGCAAGCGCCGCAGCAGTCTCGCTGATGAGCGCCGCATCGTCGACGACATGGAATTTGGCGCCGGCCTTCTCAAGCCGTTCTTCGATATCCGCTTGTGCATAGGATGGCCCGAGATAGGAGCCCTGCATCGCGTCCGGCTCTTGGACGATCGATTTCTTGCGTGCATCGCGGCGGCCGTCATAATAGCCCGTCAGCGCCGCGCCGAGCGCACCGCCCGCATCGCCCGAGGCGGGCTGAATGAAAATGCGTTCGAAGGCGCCGTCGCGCAAAACCTTGCCATTGGCGACGCAGTTCAGCGCGACGCCGCCGGCAAGGCAGAGATTCTTCTCGCCCGTCTCCGCCGCAAGCGCCCGGGTCAGGCGCAGCACGACGTCTTCCGTCACGGCCTGGATCGAGGCGGCGAGATCCATGTGGCGCTGTTCGAGCCGCTCATCGGGGCGGCGCGGCGGTCCGCCGAAAAGCGCGTCGAAGCGCGCGTCGGTCATCGTGAGGCCAGTGCAATAGGAGAAATAATCCATATTGAGACGGAACGAGCCGTCGGCCTTTACGTCGATCAGATGCTCGAGGATCGTCTGCGCATATTTCGGCGTCCCATAGGGCGCAAGCCCCATGACTTTATATTCGCCGGAATTGACCTTGAAGCCGGTGTAATAAGTGAAGGCCGAATAGAGCAACCCGAGCGAATGCGGAAAGCGAATCTCTTTGATGATCTCAAGATCGTCGCCGCGGCCGAGCGCCGCCGTCGTCGTCGCCCATTCGCCGACGCCGTCCATGGTCAGCACCAGCGCCGACGTGAAGGGCGAGGGGTAATAAGCGGAGGCGGCATGCGAATAATGATGTTCGCCGAAGCCAAGCTTCTTCCTGTCGCCCAGCGCCGGATCGATCGCCTTCAGTTCGCGCAAGAGGAGATCGCGCTGGAAAAGCTTTTCACCGATCCACAGCGGCATCGCCTTACGGAAGGAGGCAAAGCCCTGCGGTGCGAAGGCGAGATAGGTTTCGAGCAGGCGTTCGAATTTCACGAAGGGCTTTTCGTAAAAGACGATCCGGTCGATGCCGGCTGCGCCGCTCGGCGTCTGGCTGAGGCAATAATCGATTGCGTTGCGTGGAAAAGCCGGATCGTGCTTCTTGCGCGTGAAGCGCTCTTCCTGGGCGGCGGCGAGAATCCGGCCGTCCTCGACCAGCGCCGCAGCGCTGTCGTGATAAAACGCGGAGAGACCGAGAACCCGCACGCGCGATCAGAACAGCGTATAGATGAAGGGCGCGACGACAGAGCCCTGCGTCAGCACGAACAGGCCGCCGAAAACGAGGAATAAGACGAGCAGCGGGATCAGCCAGAACTTCTTCCGCGTTCCAAGAAATTCGAAAAGCTCGGCGAAAATCGACATCCCCGATCTCCCTAGAATTGTTTGCTCAATGTGCCTTGGGCGGGACCCGGCGGATCGCGTCGCGTCCAATAGGTCGTGGATTCAGGCGCGTATTGCAAGGCAAGAATATCTTCGCCCTTCTTACGCAGAAACCAGCCGACCGGAACCACCGCGCCGAAGAAGAGCAAGCCCATCACGAGCGGGCTGACAATCTTGTTCAGCGCGAGGCCGAGTTTGAACCACGCCCGGTTCGCTCCTGTCAATGCGGCCGGAAAGAAGGCCCCGGCGAGAAGAAGCGCGCCGGCGAGGACCATGAGCCACCAATGCGGGGCGCGATGGTGCAGGAGCGGGGCCAGGCTCGCAGCAGCGAACAACGCGCCGAGCGTGAGGCCGAATTTGCGGTCCGAGCTCGCCTCGACCTTGCGAAAGCTTGCGATATTTTCGTGCGTTTGCGTCACAAGTCCCTGCCGCGCGCCTTTATCGACGAGCGTCTTGGCATGATTGTGACGAAAAATCTATGCCCTTCGCGGCCCCCGCGCACACGGGTTCTCTATCGAGACTCAGGTCGGGCATTCGAACAGATATTGCTGGCAGATGGTCGTGCCGAGGCGCGTATTGTCCTCGACGAAAGCGGTGACGAATTCATGCAGGCCGGACTGGAAAATCTCCTTCGTCGACGATTTCATAAGCCGCGCCATCACCTGATGCGCCTGAACTTGTGCGGTACCCTTTTGGCCGTAAGCTTGGCTGATCGAATCGAGAAAGCGGACGATATTGTCATAGCAGGCGATGAGCGATCGCGGCATCTCTGTCCGCAGGATCAAAAGATCGGCGATGAGCCAGGGTTTGAGGCTCGTGCGATAGACCCAATGATAGGCGTTGAGCGCCGACACGGCGCGCAGGATCGAGGCCCATTGGAAATAATCGAGCGAGCCGCCGATCGTCTCGGTTTCCGGCAGCAGGATGTTATATTTGACGTCGAGGATGCGCGCCGTATTGTCGGCGCGTTCGATGTAGAGGCCGAGACGCGAGAACCAATAAGCGTCGTTGCGCAGCATGGTGCGATGGGCGGCGCCGTCATAGTCGAGCGAAGCCTTTTTCACGAAATCGAGAAAACGCGTCAATTCCACCCGGTCGTAATATGAGTTGCGGGTGCGCGTCTGCAGATAACGCTTGAGCTCGATCCAGGCGCCGTTGATCGCGTCCCACATTTCGGCGGTGAGGGCGGTGCGCACGGCGCGCGCGTTGGTGCGCGCTTTCTCGATGCAATTGCAGATCGACGAAGGATTATCCTCGGCGAAAGTCAGATAATCGACGACGGCGAGTTCGTCCGGCAGGTTGCCGGTCTTGCGGAAGCCCTCCGCTGCGCCCGAGGCTTCGAGCACGCTGTCCCATTCCGTTCCGGTGCCCGGTCCGGCATTGGCGGTGGGCACGATCGCAAGCCGCCGCGTCGCATCGAGAATGCGCGCCAGAAAATCGGCACGTTCCATATAGCGGGCGAGCCAGTAGAGATTGTCGGCGGTGCGAGCCAGCATGATCGGATCCACGCAAAGGCGTTTAATGCGACGCGATTTGAGACTGAGCCATAAAATCCATTGCGTCCAGGAATGCAGCCTGGTCTTCGGCGCGCCAGTCTTCGACGACCCAGGTGTCCTTGGTGCCGCCGCCCTGCGAGGAATTGACCACCAGCGAGCCTTCCTTCAACGCAACGCGGGTCAGGCCGCCCGGCACGACGCGCACGCCATCCGAACCCGAGAGCACGAAGGGCCGCAGATCGACATGGCGTGGCGCGATGCCGCTATCGAGCGCGGTCGGGCAGGTCGAAAGCGCCAGGGTCGGCTGGGCGATGAAATTGTTCGGATCGGTCCGCAGCTTTTCACTGAAAAGCGCGAGTTCCGCCTGGGTCGCATGCGGTCCGATCAGCATGCCATAGCCGCCCGAGCCGTTGACCTCCTTGACCACCAGTTCCGGCAGGTGGGCGAGAACATAGGCTAGCGCCTCGGGCTCGCGGCAGCGCCATGTCGGCACATTTTTCAGGATGGGTTTCTCGCCGAGATAGAATTCGACGATCTCCGGCACATAGCTGTAGATCGCCTTGTCGTCGCCGATGCCGGTGCCGACCGCATTGGCCAGCGTCACATTGCCTGCTTTGTAGCAGAAAATAGACCGGGTACGCCGAGTACCGAATCCGGCCGGAAGGCGAGCGGGTCGAGAAAGGCATCGTCGATGCGCCGGTAGATGACATCGACCCGCTTCGGTCCTTCGGTCGTGCGCATATAGACGACATCGTCGCGCACCAGAAGATCGCGGCCTTCGACCAGTTCGACGCCGAGCCGGTCGGCAAGAAACGAATGTTCATAATAGGCGGAATTATATTGCCCGGGCGTCAACAGGACGATGGTCGGCTCGCCCGGCGTGGTGTCCGGTGCGACCGAACGCAGGGTCGCAAGCAGCGAGTCCGGATAATTTTCGACCGGCGCGACGCGATGCTCGGCAAAGAGGTCGGGCGCGAGCCGCATCATCACCTCGCGGTTTTCGAGCATGTAGGAAACGCCGGACGGGGTGCGCAGATTGTCCTCAAGAACGTAGAAGTCGTTCGCGTCGATGCGCACGACATCGATTCCGGCGATCTGAATATAGATGTCGTGCGGCACTTTAAGCCCGCGCATCGCCGGTAGATAGAATGGATTTTGGAGCACGATGTCCGGTGGCAGGCGGCCGCTTTTCAGGATTTCCTGGCTGCCGTAGATGTCGGCCAGAAACATGTTCAGCGCCTTCACCCGCTGGAATAGGCCGGCTTCAAGTTTGGCCCATTCGGCGCGGCCGATGATGCGCGGTACGATATCGAAGGGAATCAACCGTTCGGCAGCGTCCTTGTTGCCGTAGACAGCGAAGGTAATGCCGATGCGGCGAAACAAGAGCTCGGCTTGGCCGCGCCGTAAAGCGAGATGTTCGGGCGGCGTCTCCCGCAGCCAGCGGGCAATTTTTTCATAGACGGCGCGGGTTTCGCCGTCGGCCTGTCGATTCGCGAGGTCGTCCACGCCATCGCGCTCGACTCCCGGCGCATCTTGCCGGTCTCGTCTCTGGTCAATGGTCAGTACGGGATGCGCGACGTCTGCATCTCGGTCCCCACGGTCGTCGGCCGCTCGGGCGTCCAGTCTCAGCTTGAGATCGAACTCTGGCCC
>JAJXZN010000089.1 GCA_021780015.1 Pseudomonadota bacterium | reverse complement strand
ATTCCGCCGGTGCGGCGGAAGAAGTTCTCGGCGCCGCGATCAAGGGGCGCCGCAATCAGGTGCTGATCTCCACCAAAGCGACGTTCCGGTCCGGCCAAGGGCCCAACGATGTCGGCTCCTCCCGCTTCCATCTTAGCCAGGCGATCGAAGGGTCGCTAAAACGCCTGCAGATGGACCATATCGATCTTTTCCAATTGCACGGCTTCGACGCGGTGACGCCGATCGAAGAAGTGCTATCGACGCTCGACGTTTTCATCCGCGCCGGCAAGATCCGCTATATCGGCTGCTCGAACTTCTCCGGTTGGCATTTGATGAAGTCGCTGGCGATCGCCGAGCGCTACAACCTGCCGCGCCATGTTGCGCATCAGGCTTATTATTCGCTGATCGGCCGCGAATATGAGTGGGAGCTCATGCCGCTCGGCCTCGACCAAAACGTCGGCGCGGTGGTCTGGAGCCCGCTCGGCTGGGGCCGGCTCACCGGCAAGATCCGCCGCGGCCAGCCGCTGCCGCAGACGAGCCGTTTGCACAAGACGGCGGAGATGGGGCCGCCTGTCGAGGACGAATACCTCTTTAAAGTCGTCGATGCGCTCGACGCCGTCGCCAAGGAGACCGGCAAGAGCATCCCGCAGATCGCCTTGAATTGGCTGCTCCAGCGTCCGACCGTCGCGACCGTCATCATCGGCGCCCGCAACGAGGAGCAGTTGAAGCAGAACCTCGGTGCGGTCGGCTGGTCGCTGACGCCCGAGCAGATCAAGGCGCTCGATGCGGCAAGCGAGCGGCCGCTGACCTATCCCTATTGGCATCAGCGTGCCGTCTTCACCGAGCGCAATCCGCCGCCCGTCTAAATCGCGGCGCAAGAGCGTCATATCGTCCCCACGCGACCATGCGCCGAGAAAGCCGCGGGGCGTTTTCGATCAGAACGGGCTCTAACGTCATGATGTGGCGCGATTTCTTGTCGGCCCGCGAGCCGATCGGGCGGACTGCCATGCCGACGGGCGCGGTCGCGTGCCCCCTTTTTTCGGCGGCATGTTCGTCGTAGAACCCGCCGCGAAACGAGGAAACCCGCCGAAAGGACGCTCTATGACCGCCATCGTCGACATTGCTGGCCGCGAGGTTTTGGACAGCCGCGGCAACCCTACGGTCGAAGTCGATGTGACGCTGGAGGACGGCTCCTTCGGCCGCGCCGCCGTCCCCTCCGGCGCGTCGACCGGCACGCATGAGGCGGTCGAATTGCGCGACGGCGATAAGAAGCGCTTCGGCGGCAAGGGCGTGTTGAAGGCGGTCGAATCGGTCAATCGCGACATCTATGATGCGCTGGCCGGCATGGATGCCGAGGATCAGGTTGCGATCGACGAGGCGATGATCGCGCTCGACGGCACGCCGAACAAATCGCGCCTCGGCGCCAATGCCATCCTCGGCGTGTCGCTGGCGGTCGCCAAGGCGGCGGCCGATGTCAGCGGCCTGCCGCTTTTCCGCTATGTCGGCGGCACGCCGGCCCGCGTCCTGCCGGTGCCGATGATGAACATCCTGAACGGCGGCGTCCACGCCGACAATCCGATCGATTTTCAGGAGTTCATGATCCTGCCCTATGCCGCGCCGTCGGTGAAGGAGGCGGTGCGCTGGGGCGCGGAAGTCTTCCAGGTTCTGAAAAGCGCGCTGAAAAAAGCCGGCCTCAATACCAATGTCGGCGACGAAGGCGGCTTCGCGCCCAATCTGCCGTCGGCCGAGGCGGCGCTCGATTTCTGCCTGAAGGGGATCGAGGGCGCCGGGTTCAAGCCGGGCCAGGACATTGCGCTTGGCCTTGATTGCGCGGCGACGGAATTCTTCCGCGACGGTGCTTACCATTTGCAAGGCGAGGGTAAGACGCTGACCGGCGAGCAGCAGGCGCACTATCTCGCCAAGCTGGCCGCCAATTATCCGATTGCAACGATCGAAGACGGCATGTCGGAAGAAGATTGGGAGGGCTGGAAAATCCTCACCGATCTCATCGGCAAGAAAGTGCAGCTCGTCGGCGACGATATTTTCGTCACCAATGTCGAGCGGCTGAGCAAAGGCATTGCCCAGGGCATCGGCAATTCGATCCTCATCAAGGTCAATCAGATCGGCACGCTGACCGAAACGCTCGCCGCCGTCGATATGGCGCAGCGCGCGGGCTATACGGCGGTGATGTCGCATCGATCCGGTGAGACCGAAGATGCAACCATCGCCGATCTTGCCGTCGCCACCAATTGCGGGCAGATCAAGACCGGCTCGCTCGCCCGCTCCGATCGGCTCGCAAAATACAATCAATTGATCCGGATCGAGGAAGAACTCGGCGCCCAGGCGCGCTATGCCGGCCGCGCGGCGCTGAAGGCCTGGGCGGACTAGATTACGATGATTTCGGATCGCATCGATCCGAAATCATAAACGTGATCGATTCTCATCGTTTAGAGCGGGATTTTTTGCGAAAAGCCGCTGGCGCGTTTTCATATCCCGCTCTGAGGCGTTCAGGCGCTCCGCAAGGCGTGCGTGCCGGCGCCGAAGAGCGCGTCCTCGTTGATGAGATATTCAACGACCTTGGAGGCTGGCATCGGCCGGTCGAAGAGATAGCCTTGGCCTTCCGTGCAGCCCTGCGCCTGCAGCCAGACGCGCTGGCGTTCGCTCTCGATGCCCTCGGCCGTAGTCCGGACGTTGAGGCTGCGGGCGAGATCGAGCACGGCACGGATGATCGCCATGGTCTGTTCGTGCTCCTGGATTTCGCGCACGAAGGAAAGGTCGATCTTCAGCCGGTCGAAGGGGAACGAGCGCAGATAGGAAAGCGACGAATAGCCGGTGCCGAAATCGTCGAGCGCAATGCCGATGCCGCGGCTCTTGAGGTCGCACAGCATTTCGCGCATCGCGGCGTTTTCGATCAACGGAACGGTTTCGGTGATTTCGAGTTCGAGGCGCTCCGGTGCGAGGCCGCTTTCGGCGAGCGCGCGCTCGATGTCCTCGACGAAGTCCTGGCGGCTCAATTGCAGCGATGAAAGATTGACGGCGACCTTGATGTCGCTTGGCCAGCTCGCAGCGGCCTGACAGGCTTGGCGCAAGATCAGATTGCCGAGCGGGCCGATGACGCCAATTTCCTCGGCGATCGGAACGAACAGGCTCGGCGGAACGAAGCCGCGCGCCGGCGCAATCCATCGCGCCAAAGCCTCGAAACCGACGGTTTTGCCGGTCATCAGATCGACGATCGGTTGGAAATGCGGGGCGATCAGCCCTTTGCGGATCGCCGCACGCAAGTCTTTCTCGATTTCGCGCCGCGCCGCGAGCCGCTTGCCCATGTCTTCGTTGAACAGACAATAGGTCGCCCGCCCGGTACTCTTGGAGCGGTAGAGCGCAACATCGGCACGGCGCAGAAGATCGGTGAAATTGTTGCTGTCGGTCTGCGCCCAGGCAATCCCGATGCTCGCCGCGATGCTGATCGTGCGCTCGTCGATATCAAACAGCGGTTCGAAACAGGACAAGAGCTTTCGCGCCAGATGATCGATTTCATCCGGCGTTGCGACCGGAAATTGCAAGACGGCGAATTCGTCGCCGCCAAGCCGGGCGAAATACTCATTGCCTTGGCAAACGGTGCGCAGACGCTGGGCAACGGCGCTCAAAAGCTGATCCCCGACGACGTGGCCGAGCGTATCGTTGACGCCCTTGAAGTCGTCGAGATCGATATAGTGAACCGCAAGCGTCTGGCCGGTGGCGCCGATCTGCTCGATCAGCGCGGAGGCATATTGTTGAAAGGCGGTACGGTTCGGCAGATTCGTTTGCTGGTCACGATAGGCAAGCCGCAGGATGCGCGACTGGGCATTGTCGTGATCGATGGCGATGGCGCAGAGATGCACGCAAGCCTCGACGATCCTGCGGTCGAGCGCGTCGGGCCCGCGCGGCTCGCCGTAATAGAACGCGAACGTGCCGAGGACTTGCTCGCTGCGGCCCTTGATCGGCGTCGACCAGCAGGCGCGCACGCCGTGCGGCCAAAATCGGTCCTTGAACGCCGCCCATAGCGGATCGGTCGCGATGTTCGTTACCTCGACCGCTTCGCCGCGAAAGGCGGCCGTGCCGCAGGATCCGACGCCCGGAGCGATCGGCACGCAGCTCGTGGCTTCGCGGATCGCTGCGGGCAGGCTCGGACCGGCCAAGGGATAAAGGCAATTGGCCTCGAGGTCGGCGCGCAGGACCGAGCAGATCACGCCGGGCGACATGGCTTCGGCGCGGATGCACA
>JAJXZN010000238.1 GCA_021780015.1 Pseudomonadota bacterium | reverse complement strand
CGCCGAGGGTGAAGGTGGAGGGATTCTCTGGCGCGCCGCCCGAGGCGACGGCAGCCTGATCCTGCGCCAGGGGGCCTGGCTCTTTGCCCTGGAAGATCCACAGGTCGTTGAGCGGAATCGATTTGAAGGTATTTTCCGGCACGCCGAAATTCTCGGCGAGAATGGCCGGCGGGGTATGCGCGATCCAATCGGTCACAAGCAGCGTATTATATTCGGACTGCCGGCCCTCATCGAACACGATGACGAATTCGCAGCCGTCTTCGCCGAGACCTTGCAGCGAATGCGGATAGCCGGCGGGAAAATACCAGAGATCGCCGACGCCCACATCCTGCACCGAGGCATGCCCGTCGGGATCGAGCACGGTGACGCGGCAGGCGCCGTTGGTCACGATCGCCCATTCTGCCGCCAGATGCCAATGCAGTTCGCGGATGCCGCCGGGACCGAGACGCATATTGACGCCCGACACCGCTTCCGAAATCGCGAAATCGGCCTGCGTGACCTGCCGCGCCCAGCCGCCGCCCTGGATGCGCTTCGGCATGATGTTGAACGAGGACCAGAACTGCGGCATGTCGCCTATATCCGTCGGCGGCGGGCTTTGAACGTCGGGAAACTGAGCGTCGAGCGCCGCATTTTTTGGACCGGGCTCGCGCAAACTCGCAGCATTGGAATTGATCGCGCCTTCCGGCGGCTGGTCGGGGTTGCCGAATGTCGCCGCCCGCGCGCCAAAGGCTGTCATGGCGGCGCCGCCCGCTGCACCCAGCGAGAGAACGGTCCGGCGTGAAAACGGATTCATGCGCTTTGCTCCTTTCCATGAGTTGAGCACTCGGCCGCCCCACGCAGCCACTGCCGCCGCTGAGATATTTCCACGGCGGCGCGGGCAAAACTATACGCGACGTATATCGCGCAGACGCTGCGCATAATCCTCATCCGCCCGCGTCCCGCCTATTTCGATCTGGCTCGGCGCGCACGGGGCGATGGCTCGTTTCGTTCGTGCGCCGAAGAACCCCCGCCTGCGCACGGGTGCGGAGGCGGCTCTCCCTCCAATCGAGGCTAGGAACGATGAAGGCTTTCAAGCTTCTTGCCGCGGCATCGATGTTCTTTTTCATCCATGCCGCAAATTCTTATGCTGCATCTTTCACGACCGACGGGTCGGCTGCGCGGGGCGCGCCCGGGACGCGGTACAGCATCTATCAAAATCCCGACGGATCCTATCCGTCGCTCAGCAACTTCGTTCGCGACATCAATGGCGTGCCCTGCGGCATCGAATGCGAAGCGGACGCCGACCGGCGCTGGGGCGTGCGGCCGCAGCGCAATGATCGGGGCGCCCACGACTATTATGGCTTCTACGCGAATTAGGACGATCGAAAACGGGCGGGGCCAGACGGCCTTGCCCTTTCATTTGCGGATCGGCGGCTTTAGATTGGGAAGCGAAGACCTGTCCATCGCGCTGAACGAGCGCCGCAGCGCCGCGGCCTGCTTTTAGACGAATGACGAAGACCCCGCCCGCCACGCCGCGATTTTTGCAACCTGGGCTGCCGTCGCGGGCGGTCCATTGGCGCACGGCGTTTTTCTTCATGCTTGCCGCTCTCTGCACGCTTGCAATTTTCGCGCTCCACACATTCTCGAACAACCGGATCGCCATCGCGGTTCTTTACGTCATCGTGATTCTTATCTCGGTCAATTTCAGCAGCCGCAGAGGCGTATTCGCCATTGCCTTGGGCTGCGCCGCGCTGACCGTGTTGAGCTTTCTGATTTCCGACGGGCCGCATTATGCGGCGGATTCGGTCTGGCGCTCGGGCGTGGCGCTGCTCGCGATCCTTATCACGACCTTTCTCGTCCTGCGGATGCAGAGCGCCGCCGAGCGCTTGCAAAATCAAGCGCACCTGCTCGATCTCAGTCACGATGCCATTTTTGTCCGCGACATGGCGGATCGCATCGCCTATTGGAACCGCGGCGCGGAAGAGCTCTACGGCTGGCGCAGCGCCGAAACGATCGGCCGATTTTCGCTCGAGACGGTTGGCACCGAATTCCCAATGGCGCGCGAAGACGTCTTCGCCGAATTAATGCGCACGGGCCGTTGGGAAGGCGAATTGATTCAGACCCGGAAGGATGGAACGCGCGTCATCGTCGCGAGCCGCTGGTCGCTGCAGAAAGACGCCAACGGCGCGCCGGCCGCGATTCTCGAGACAGATACCGATATGACCGCGGCCAAGCAGGCGCAGGATCATCTGGCCCAGGCGCAGGCGGAATTGGCGCATGTCGCGCGGGTTGCGACGCTGGGCGAATTGACGACGACGATTGCGCATGAAGTCAATCAGCCGCTCACCGGCATCGTCACCAATAGCGAGGCGTGCCTGCGCTGGCTCGATCGCGATGAATTGGCGATCGATGAAATCCGCGAGACATTGAAGCGCATCGTTCGCGACGGCCGGCGCGCGGGCGATGTCGTCGAGCGGCTGCGCGGGCTTTCGCGAAAGGGCGAACCCCAGCGGCTGCCGTTGCAGATCAACGATCTCGTCGCGGATACGCTTGCGCTTCTGCGGCGGGAAATGAAAGCCCAGGACGTGACGCTCAAGGTCGGGCTCGCGCGGCACCTGCCCGCCGTGAAGGCCGATCGCGTGCAATTGCAGCAGGTTTTGATCAATCTCCTGATCAATGCGATGCAAGCGATGCACGCGACGCCGCGTCAGGGGCGCGATCTCGAAGTCCGGACGGCGGTGCAAGAAGACGGCACCGAAGTGCTGGTCGCGATCATCGATTCCGGCTGCGGCATTGCCAATGTGGAAGCGCAGCTTTTCAATCCGTTCTTTACGACCAAATCGGACGGAATAGGCATGGGCCTTTCGATCTGCCGCTCGATCATCGAAGCGCATGGCGGCCGCATCTGGCCGTCGCGCAACGTGAATGCGGGAAGCACGTTTCAATTCGCGCTTCCGGCGTATGAGAGCCAATATCAATGAGCGCGCGTCCGACGCAGCAGGCCGATTCGGGCCCGTCGGAAAGCGGCACCGTGCTCATCGTCGACGACGACGTTTCAGTGCGCGAAGCGCTCGACAGCTTGTTTCGTTCCGTCGGCCTCAAGACGCGGACTTTCGCATCGGCCATTGAATTCACGGCGAGCGACGTTCCGGCGACGCCGTGCTGTCTCGTTCTCGACGTCCGGCTGCCGGGACTGAGCGGTCTCGATTTCCAGACCCATCTGGCGAAGACGGCGGTTCCGGTTCCGATCGTCTTCATGACGGGCCACGGCGATATTCCGATGGCGGTGCGGGCGATGAAGGCCGGCGCCGTCGATTTCCTGACCAAGCCGTTTCGCGATCAGGACATGCTCGATGCGGTTACGGAAGCGATGGCGCAGGACCGCCGCCGGCGCGAAAACGAGAAGGCCATCGCGGCGTCCCGCGAACAATTCGAGACACTGACGCCGCGCGAACGCGATATCATGGTGCTCCTGGCCCAGGGGATCCGTACCAGCGGCGTGTTCCCGATGTGCTCCAGCACGGTGCCGAGGATCTCGGGCGCCGCGCGGGACTCCTGGTGCGCGTGCGGGTCGGCCGTGCGCGCCGCGCCCGACGCGCTGGACCACTGGCACTTGTTGCCGTCGTCGATGCGCGGACGCTGCGAGGAACCACTCGCCCGTGCGAAGCAGCGACATCGGCACCGATGCGTGCAGTTCACCGCTCAATGTCCGGAGCGCCTGGGCTTGCGCGGCCGCGTCGATCACGAGGAACTCGTCCATCAGCGGCTTGAAATCGCCGCGCGACGTCAGCGTTCCGATCTGGCGAGCGAGGATAGGTGACCTTACGCGACCGGCCGTCGCGGTTGCGGTCGGCTCAACGCCCGGCGTGACGCGGGGTAGAAGCGGTTGCACAAGCCGATTGGCGATATCCGTTCGCCTCCTGTTCGGAAAAAGCTTGATTTCGGTATCCTGGTCCGGGGAAACCCGGCGATCGAGTGTGCCCTAAAAAGACGGATCTCGCGATATGTCGGGAGGCGCACCGCGACGTAATGCGCAGTTGAAAGTGGAGCGGGATTAGTGAGAATAGTTTGAACCAAATTTAATCTTGGCTGTCTAAAAAGAGTGGTATTTTCTTAACCTTCCGAGGAGTGGTATTTAAAATTACGGGGGTAATTATGAAGCTTCTTGAGATTAATAAATTAAATGATCGTACGTTGTCGCGCTCTTTTGGGACGTTGAAGGCGGCTAAAAGCCAGCTCTCTCTGCTGATAGCCGAGAATTCGACACCTTCGG
>JAJXZN010000180.1 GCA_021780015.1 Pseudomonadota bacterium | reverse complement strand
AGGCCTTCGAATTGCCGAAAGCATCGACGATGACCGAATGATCGATGACGAGATCGACGGGCACGAGCGGGTTGATCTTCTGCGGGCTGCCGCCGAGTTTGACCATGGCGTCGCGCATGGCGGCAAGATCGACGACCGCCGGCACACCGGTGAAATCCTGCATCAAAACGCGCGTCGGGCGGAAGGCGATTTCCTTCTCGGCCTTGCCCTTGTTGACGAGCCATTCGGCGACCGCCTGGATATCCTCTTTGGTGACCGAGCGGCCATCCTCGAAGCGCAGCAGATTTTCGAGCAGCACTTTCATCGAGAAGGGCAAGGCGGAAATGCCGGCAAGTCCATTCCGCTCGGCCGCCTTGAGCGAGAAATAATGATAGGATTTCGTACCGACGTTCAGTGTTCTGCGGCTTTTGAAAGAATCGAGCGAAGCCATTGGCTGCAGGCCCCTTATTGTTGAGAAATGCGATGATGGCGGCTTATAGATAATTTCCAATCTAGCCGCTACACCACAAACGCCGCGCCATGCAGGCCGCGCGCCAGAGGGGGAAACCCGCGCCGTCATGCAGATCGAAGCCTCGGCTCTCAGCGTCGAACGCGGCGGCCGCGTCATTTTCGCCGGTCTCGGCTTTGGATTGCGGGCCGGCGAGGCGCTTTTGGTCAAAGGGCCGAATGGCGCCGGCAAATCGACGCTGCTGCGCGCGCTGGCCGGCCTGCTGCCGCTGGCAAGCGGGGATATCAGGATCACGCCTGCGACGGAGGCGCGGCTAGATCACGATGATTTTGGATCGATTCGATCCAAAATCATGAACGTGATCGATTTTAAAGGTTTAGAGCGGGATTCCGGCGAAAAACCGGGGTCCACTTTTTCGCCTCCCGCTCTGGCGGAGCTCTGCCATTATATTGGGCACGCAGACGCCTTGAAGCCCGCTCTCACGCTGGCCGAAAACCTCGCCTTCTACGCCGCCTTGCTGGGCGGCGGCGAGATCGCCGCGGCGCTGGCGCGCCTCGGGCTTGCCGGGATCGCGGACCTGCCCGCGGCCTATCTCTCGGCTGGGCAGAAACGCCGGGCGGCTCTGGCGCGGCTCGTTGCCGTCGCGCGGCCGATCTGGCTGCTCGACGAACCGCTAACTGCCCTCGACACAATGTCGCAGACCATCGTCGGCGAGCTGATGCGGGAGCATCTCGAAATGGGCGGCCTCATCGTCGCCGCCACCCATGCGCCGCTGCCGATTGCGGCGCGCGATCTCGTCCTTGGCCGGCCCCTATGAGCCAGAAGCCTCAAGCCGAAAAGCGACAAGCCGCAATCCAAACCCGCCGGTCGCCGCTCGCGGCGCTTCTCGTCCGCGATCTGCGGATCGGGCGCCGCATCGGCGGCGCGGTCAGCATGGGCGTTGTCTTTTTCCTGTGTCTCGTGACGGTCACGCCCTTTGCCGTCGGGCCGGACCAGGCGCTCTTGGCGCGGATCGGCCCGGCGATCCTCTGGATCGCCGCTTTGCTTGCGACCTTGCTCGGCCTCGACCGGCTGTTCCAGGCCGATGCCGAGGACGGCTCGCTCGATCTCTTCCTCATGAGCGAAACGCCGCTCGAATTGATCGTGGTGGTCAAATGCCTTGGGCATTGGCTTTTGACTGGCCTGCCGCTCGTTGCGGCAAGCCCGATCTTCGGCCTGATGCTGGGGCTTGAGCCCGCGGCGCTTGCCCGCGTGACGGCGTCGCTCCTTGCCGGCACGCCGGCGCTGACGCTGCTTGGCGCGGTCGGCGCGGCGCTGACGGTGAGCCTGCGTCGCGGCGGGCTTTTGCTCGCGGTGTTGATCCTGCCGCTCTCGGTGCCGGTGCTGATTTTCGGCGTCGCCGCGGCGGGCGATCCGGTCGTCGGCTTCAAGACGCCGTTTCTCATCCTCTGCGGGCTGACGCTCGCCGCCGTGGCGCTGACGCCGTTTGCCGCCGCGGCCGCTTTGCGCCATGCCGGGGATTGAGACGCGGAGATCGAAGCGCGAATCCGCCGCCGGGAGGGTTAAATATCAAATTCCTCCGCGTCAGCGGCGGCACGGCGAAACGTCTTTATAAGCAACGCGGACCGACAGGCCGCCCTTCAGCTTCTGGTGAACCAAGACGTGATGAACCACGACTTGGCGAAACATTTGCCTTCCGGCACCGCCCGGCCTAGATGAGAACCCATGCAAAATTACGCCAATCCGACGCATTTCCTGCGGCTCGTCCGGGTTCTGCTTCCGGTTACGGCCGGGCTGACGACCGGGCTCTTGGCGGTTGGGCTTTATCTCGCGCTTTTCGTCGCCCCGGCCGATTACCAGCAAGGCGAAACCGTGCGGATCATGTATCTGCACGTTCCCTCCGCCTGGATGGCGATGTTCGTTTATCTGGTGATGACGTCGGCGGCGATTGGCACGCTCGTCTTTCGCCATCCGCTCGCCGACGTGGCGCAGAAGGCTGCGGCGCCGCTCGGCGCGGCGTTCACGTTTTTGTGCCTCACCACGGGCTCGCTCTGGGGCAAGCCGGAATGGGGCACTTGGTGGGTTTGGGACGCGCGGCTCACCTCCGTCCTCGTGCTCTTCCTCATTTATCTCGGCATCATCGCGCTCTGGCAGGTGATCGAGGATCCGGGCAAGGCCGCGCGGCTCGTCGCGATCTTCACCCTCGTCGGCGCGGTCAACGTGCCGATCATCAAATTCTCGGTTGATTGGTGGCACACGTTGCACCAGCCGGCCTCGGTCTTCCGCATGGGCGGCCCGACGATTGCAGCCTCGATGCTCTGGCCGCTGCTGATCATGGCAGTCGGTTTCACGACGCTGTTCCTGACGCTGCATATGCTGGCGATGCGCAACGAGATTTTGCGCCGCCGCCTGCGCCGCCTGTCGATGCTTGCTGCCGACGGCGCTGCGCCGCTCGGCGTCGTCGCGGAGCCGGCCGAATGAATCTGGCCGCGCCGCATAGCGGCTTCGTCATCGCCGCTTATGCGATCGCCTTCGTGGTGATCGCGGCCATGGTGATCGGCACGCTTGCCGATTATCGGAGCCTCAAGAAAAGTCTCGAGCGGATCGCGGCGCGGGCGCGCCATATCGGGGATGCCCGGTCTTGAGTGAAACGTCGCCTCCTGCCGCAGCGCCGCAAGAGACAGCGCGCCCGCGCCGCTCGCCGCTCGCCTATCTGCCGCTGCTGATTTTCATCGGCGTCGTCGGGCTGCTGCTCGCGCGCCTTTTTGCCGGCGATCCGTCGCGGCTGCCGTCGGCGCTGCTCGACAAATCGGTGCCGAAATTCGATCTGCCCGCCCTGCTGACCACGGCACCGGGCCTGTCGGACAAGGATTTGCGGCAAGGCCATGTCACCGTGCTGAACATTTTCGCTTCGTGGTGCGGGCCGTGCCACGAGGAAAATCCGCAGCTCGTCGCCTTGGCGCAAGACAAGCGTCTGGCCGCCGAAGGCGTCAAGCTTGTCGGCATTGCCTATAAGGATTTGCCCGACGACACCCGCCGCTATCTTGGCCAAGAGGGCAATCCCTATGCGGCGATCGGCGTCGATGCGAGCGGGCGCACCGGCATCGATTTCGGCGTCTATGGCGTGCCGGAAACCTATATCGTCAAAGGCGACGGCACGATCGCGTTCAAATTCGTCGGACCCATCGACGAAGACACATTGCGCGATGCCATCTGGCCGCAGATCGAAGCGGCAAGGAAATAATTTTCAGTTCCGTGCCCGCGCGGCCTGCGCCAGGGCGACCAGCGCTTCGCGCAAATCTGCGGGGGTCGCGATCGGCCGGGGAAATGGCAGGCGAAGGATCATCTCGTCATTGCCGAGATCGACGCCTTCGGGATCAAAGCCGAGCGTGCGCCACGGGCCGCCGCTCCGGTCGCCGCTTTCCTGGCGGAAGGCGGCTGCGATCAGCGGGGCGAAATCGGCGTGATCCTGATTGACATGCTGAAGCGCGCTGGCCTCGGCGGCGACGAGCTCGGCCGCATTGCCGATCGGCGTCAGGATTTGCGCGGCGGTCAGCCCCGGCGCGGCGCGGCCGAAGCCGCCATTCATATGCACGCCTGTGAGTTCGACCTGGAAAAAAGCAAAATCCGGAAAATCGGCATAGAGCGCCGATTTCGGATGCCGGGCCAGGAAGCGCGCCCGTGCATTCGCGCGCTGCGCCGGGTCATCCACCGCGATCGCCCGGCCGAGCAGCGTCAGCCGCGGATGGGCGAGCGGATCGCCCTTTTTCGGCAGATAATAGAGAAGCGAGACACGCGCGTCGGCCGAAATATGCCGGCGATGCGCCG
>JAJXZN010000046.1 GCA_021780015.1 Pseudomonadota bacterium | reverse complement strand
CAAAGGCTCCAGCATAAGGACGAGCGGATACCGCCGCCGGCCTTGAAGCTTCTGGCGAAGAACGTAACCGCCGATTTGCATCGCCTGCAGGAACGGAATACCCATTTAGCGCCGGCTCCTATTTAAGTGGCTCGGTTGTTTAAGCTGACGTCGCGAGGAACTCAAAGGGCGGCCGAAATTCGACAGTCTCCTGGACGCCGGGCAGAAGCGCGACGTCCACCGGCCCCAACCCTCGCAAAGCGTCGATGACCCCTTCGATCAAAACCTCCGGCGCCGATGCGCCGGCAGTCAAGCCTATGGTGTTTGCCTTACGGACTTGATCGAGGTCAAGCTCATCCTTGTCGGCGATCAAAAAGCTCGGCACCCCGGCCTGCGCGCCAATTTCGCGCAAACGATTGGAATTAGAGCTGTTTTTGGCTCCGACCACAAGGATCAGGTCGACCAGCCGGCTCAAAGCCCTGACCGCTGCTTGTCGATTTTGTGTCGCGTAGCAAATATCCTTGGTATCCGGTCCGACAATGTCCGAAAATCGCCGTTGCAAGGCGGCGATGATCATTCTCGTGTCATCGACGCTGAGCGTCGTCTGGGTCACATAGGCCACCGGTGTGTCATCGGCAAGCGCGAGCGCGGCCACATCCGCCTCGTTCTGAACGAGATGGACCGGCGCCTCGACCCGGCCCATCGTGCCCTCGACTTCGGGATGCCCGGCATGGCCGATGAGAATCAGCACGCGGCCCTCGCTGGCGTAACGTGCAGCGTGAGCATGGACCTTGGCGACCAGCGGACAGGTGGCATCGAGGACGGCGAGACTGCGGCGCTCGGCCTGCCGTTCGACGGCGCGGGACACGCCATGCGCGCTGAACACCGTGAGGCCGCCGCGCGGCACCTCGGCCAAGCTTTCGACAAAACGCGCGCCGCGGGCCTTCAACTCCTCGACCACATGGCCATTGTGGACTATTTCGTGGCGCACATAGACGGGCGCGTCATATTTTTCGAGCGCGCCCTCGACGATCTCGATGGCCCGGACCACGCCGGCACAAAAGCCTCGCGGCTGGGCCAAGATGACCTTCATTCCTTACCCCAACTAATCGCCCGCCGGGGCGCGACGACGGAGACAAAAGCTTGCTTTTTTTGAATTGCGCGCTTTTAAGGATGTCCCCTGGTGAAGCGGCGCTTTACCGAACAAACTCAAAACAGTTCAGTTAAGGCAGCAATGCGCGAATAAGCCATCGTAAAAATTGGCTTTCGAGCCGAAATCACGTTGCCCTTGCAAAGATGCCACACATTTCATCATTGGTGTTGGGAGCCCATGGATAATCAACAAAACGGCGTCAAGCCAGCACAGACCCCTCAGATCGGGTTCATCGGCCGGGCGATCGTCGCGCTTGTCGAAATCTGTTCGCGTTCCGCCTGGACGGTGATCGTGGCGTCCCTGATCATCGCCGGCATCTGCGCCTACTACGCGGCGGCGCATTTTGCCATCAACACCAACACCAACGACTTTCTTTCGGCCAAACTGCCCTGGCGGCAGCGCCTCGCCGAACTCGACAAGGCCTTCCCGCAGCGTCACGACGACATCATCGTCGTCATCGACGCCAAGACGCCGGAGCTTGCCGAAAGCGCGGCGCAGAAACTGCTCGCGCGGCTGACGACGCGGCCGGATCTCTATCAGAGCGTCACCCGGCCGGACGGCGGTCCCTATTTCGATCGCGTCGGGCTGATGTTTCAGCCGGTCGCCGATCTGCAGCGCAGCATGGGCGGCTTGCTCAAGACCGAGCCCTTCCTCGCCGCGCTCGCCTCCGACCCCTCGCTGCGCGGCGTGATGGATGCCTTTTCCTTCATCAATCGCGGGGTGCGCGTGCAGGCGGGCACCTACGACACGTTTGCACAGCCCATCCTTGCCCTGAACGGCGCCCTGGAGAACGTGCTCGCCGGCCGGCCGGATTTCTTCTCCTGGCAGGCGCTCTTCGCCGGCAAGGCGCCGGATCAGCGGCAATTGCGGCGGTTCATCTCGGTCCAGCCGCATCTCAATTATGCGGCCTTGCAGCCGGGGCTTGTCCCTTCGAATTTCATCCACCAAAGCGCCGCAGATCTCGGCCTGACGCCGGAGAACGGCGTCAGGGTGCGGCTCACCGGCACGGTGCCGCTCGCCGACGAAGAATTTTCGACGATCAAGGAGGGCTCGGGCCTCAACGGCCTCATCACAGCGCTGATCGTGATCGGCATCATCTGGATGGCGCTGCATTCGGTCCGCATCGTCTTCGCCGTCGCCCTCGGCGTCGTCGTCGGCCTTTGCGTGACGGCGGCGGTCGGCCTGTTGATGGTCCACGCGCTGAATCTCATCTCGATCGCCTTTGCCGTGCTCTTCGTCGGCATCGGCGTCGATTTCGGCATCCAATTCAGCGTCCGCTACCGACAGGAGCGCTACGTCAATCCGGATTTCCATACGGCGCTGCGGGCGGCCGCGGTGCGGGCCGGCCGGCCGTTGGCGCTCGCCGCCGCCGCGACGACCTGCGGCTTCTATTCGTTCCTGCCAACCGATTATCGCGGCGTCTCGGAGCTTGGCCTCATCGCCGGGACCGGCATGATCATCGCCTTTTTCTCCTCCGTCACGGTTCTGCCCGCCCTTTTGACGGTGCTGAAACCGCCGGCGGAACAGGAAGGCGTCGGCTTCAAGTTTCTGGCGCCGGTCGATGAATTTCTGTCGCGGCACCGCCATGCCGTTGTCATCGGCACGCTCGGCGTCGCCCTGCTCGGCACGCCGTTGCTCGCGCATCTGCGCTTCGACTTCAATCCGCTTAACCTGCGCGCCAAGAACACCGAAGCGGTCGAAACGCTGAACGACTTGACGCATAGTCAAGATCCGCAGGCAAACGCGATCGACATTCTCGAACCTAATCTTGCCGCAACCCGTCCGGTTGTGGCCAAACTGGCCAAATTGCCCGAGGTCGCAAGCGTTCTGACGCTCGATAGTCTCGTCCCGATGGATCAGCAGCAGAAACTGCCGATCATCCAATATGCGGCAAAGTATCTGCTGCCGCTGTTTGACCCGACGCGCCGGCTGACCCCGCCGACAGATGCCGAGGACATTGCCGCGATGGACAGCGCGGCGGCGCAATACGACGCCGCAACCAAAGGCCTGAAAGGCCCTGGTGCCGACGCGGCCCGCCATCTTGCCGATCTCATGCGCCAATTGGCGCAAGCGCCGGCGGCGAAGCGCGCCGCAGCCCGGGCGATGCTCCTGCCGCCGCTCGAGACTATGCTCGACCAGCTCGACCTCTCATTGCAGGCAAAGCCGACGACGATCGCCGACATCCCGCCGAACATCAAAAGCGACTGGGTCAGCGCCGATGGCCAAGCGCTTATTTCCGTCGCGCCGGCCGGCAATCAGGACGATAATGATGTGATGCGACGGTTCGCCCAAGCCGTCGAACGCATCGCGCCGAATGCCACCGGCGAGCCGGTGGCCATTCAGGCCTCGAGCGATACCGTCATTCGCGCCTTTATCGAGGCCGGGATCTGGGCATTGATCTCGATCAGCATCTTGCTGTTCATCGTCCTGCGCCGGGTGACGGACGTCCTGCTCACGCTCGTGCCGCTTTTGCTCGCCGGCCTCGTGACGCTGGAGCTGACGGTCCTGTTCGATATGCCGCTCAACTTCGCCAATATTATCGCGCTGCCGCTGCTGCTTGGCCTCGGCGTCGCGTTCAAAATCTATTTCGTAATGGCTTGGCGCGCCGGCACGACAAATCTGCTGCAGTCGAGCCTCACCCGCGCGGTGTTCTTCAGTGCGATGACCACGGCGACCGCCTTCGGCAGCCTCTGGCTGTCGCATCACCCGGGAACGTCGAGCATGGGCAAATTGCTGGCCATGTCGCTGGTCACGACGCTCTGCGCGGCCGTGTTGTTCCAGCCGGCCCTGATGGGGCCACCGCGCAAGAAGCACGGCGAGGTCGCCAACTAAAGCTTTGGGCCGAAAAGCGCAGCGCGGTTTTCGGCCCAAGCCATCCAAACCCAAGCAATCCAGCCCCCAAGCAATCCAAACCCAAAGCAATCCGGGCCCAGCCGATCCAGCGCCGCCGCGCTCGCTCAATCCTCGTGCAATTCGCCGATATGCTTTTGCGAATAAAGCTGGACGCCGACCTGCTTGATCAATTCTTGCTGGGTCTCAAGAAAATCGATGTGCTCTTCTTCGTCTTCCAATAGGCCGTCGAAGAGTTCCTTCGACACATAATCGCGAACCGAAAAGCAATAGTCGGCGGCCTCGGTATAGAGGC
>JAJXZN010000012.1 GCA_021780015.1 Pseudomonadota bacterium | reverse complement strand
CCCATCGTCGACAGCGCCGACTGGATTGCGCGGCTGCTGCCATGCGGCATCAAGGGCGTACAATTGCGCGTCAAGGATCGGCCGATCGAAGATGTGAGGCGCGAGATCAGGACGGCGCGGACGCTCTGTCTTGCGGCGGGCGCGCAGCTTGTCGTCAACGATTATTGGCGCGAGGCGATCGATCTCAGTTGCACTTGCGTGCATTTGGGGCAGGGCGACCTCGATGCGGCCGATATTGCGATGATCCGCGGGGCAAATATCAAGATCGGCCTTTCAACGCACGACGAGGCCGAGCTCGCCCGCGCGCTTGCCTTGCGGCCCGATTATATTGCGCTCGGCCCGATCTATCCGACGATCCTGAAGGCGATGGCCTTCGCGCCGCAAGGCCTCGATCGGATCAGCGAATGGAAGCAGAAGATCGGCACGATTCCGCTCGTCGCCATCGGCGGCATTACGCTCGAACGGGCGCCGGGCGTCTTTGCCGCGGGGGCGGATATCGTCTCGGTTGTCACGGACGTGACACGACACGCCGATCCGGAGGCGCGCACGCGCGCCTGGGTCGCGGCGACAAGGCCGGCATAGATCACGATGATTTCGGATCAGATCGATCCGAAATCATAAACACGTGATCGATTCTCATCGTTAGAGCGGGATTTATTGCGAAAAACCGCTGACACTTTTTCGCATCCCGCATAGATCACGATGATTTCGGATCAGATCGATCCGAAATCATAAACCCGTGATCGATTCTCATCGTTAGAGCGGGATTTATTGCGAAAAACCGCTGACACTTTTTCGCATCCCGCTCTAGTCCACGTCCTCGAGAGCTTCTTCTTCCTCTTTGGCCATGAAGGCCCGCAAGCTCCAAGCGACGGACAGCGCTTCATCCGCTGCACGATAGATCACGAGCTGCTGGCTGGCGCGTGAGCCGTCCGGTACGGCGAAGAAGATGCTCTCTTCGATTTCGATGGGCTCATCCTGCGCGCTGAAAATCCAGCGCGTGCCGTCCGGCAGGTCGAGCAGCGCCGCTTGGCCTTCGAGGACGCCGTAAACCTGGATGCTCGGATGGATGTGGAAGCGGATCGCAAACGGATAGGTCTTCGATTTTTTCGACACGGATTTCAGCCGGTCTTCACCGTCGAGGCGCAGGCCGTCGGCGCTGATCGTCAAGAGCCGCTCGTGAATGAACCCGAAGCGCGTCTTATAGCCGTCATGGGACAGGACGAGCCGCGTCTTTCCCGGCTGGATCTGCCGCTCGACGTGAACCTCGCGCGGCCCGGAAATGATTTCGTCGCCCAGCCATTTCTCCCATCCTTCATTGCGAGCGAAGCGGCATGAGGACGTATCGTCCAAAACGAGCGTCGAATGCGCGGCGGTGGTGCGTGCTGCGCCACGCGCCGCGACAAGCTCGCTGTCCGGTGCGCCGCAATTGACGATCAATCGCTGCGGTCCGACCGAAAACTCGAACGATAATGTCCCGGCATGGGCGCGCGTCGAAAATTCCGGCGGCGGCGGACGGCCGCTGTCGACGATCAAGACGCTATCGCCGGATTCGACGCGCTGGTAGCCGCTGTAGGGTGCGTTGATCAGGGGTTTGGCGCGCGGGTCCTCATAAGCGAGCACAGTGGCGAGCGCGTCGACGGGCGTCACGCCCATGCCGTTGAACAACGCGAGCGCGCCGTCGCCGTGCAGCAGGAGCCGTAGCATCGGCAGCATCCGATCGATCGCGTTCAAGAGCTCCGGCGGTGCCGGCACGGCGCGCGCCGCATAGGCTTGCCGCAAAGGCAGAAGATCGAGCAGAAGGCGAACCAGCGTATCGGCAGCGCGGCTGATATGGCCGCCGTCGGGACGGATTTGCCGCGCAAGTTCGGCAGCAAGCAGCCGCGTGCTGCGTCGCTGGACGCTGGCGCTGACCTGGGCGCAAAGACCGAGTTCGGCCAGGCTTATCGCTGCAAAAAGCCGCTCTTCGCCTTCGATACGGCCCGTTGCGACCTGCCGCTCGAGAAAATATTGCAGCCGCATCAGCGCGCGCATGAAGCGGCGGTAAAAGGCGCGGTCGGCATTCTCCAGAATGATCGGCGATTGCGAGAGGAACGACAGCGTGCGCCGCACCGCGACCCGCGCCTCCCATGCCGACGAATGATCGGGCTTTTCGCTGCGGTTGAGAAAATCGCTCACCAGCGCTCGCGCATTGGCGCGCGCCAATGCGGTATCGGCTGCGCGCAAATGGCGTAGCCAGCCGAAGCTCGCCAGAGCCCGTGCCCAATTCGCCGACGGGGCAACGGCATCGAACGGCGAGACGCCACGCAGATTCACGACTTTACCGGCGAGTGCAAAATAGCCGGAATAGATTTCGCTGGCGATCGTCGCCTCGGTCGTGCGCAGATCCTGCGGCGCAATCAACAGCCGTTCCGGAACATTGGCGCGCAAAGCAGCGAGCGCGGCCAGGGGCGCCGTGACGGTACGGCGCGCAAAACGGCCCGCGCGTCCGGCGATTCGGCGGCCGATATGAAACTTCTCTTTCAGGCTCACGCGTTCGGCACCTATCCGCCGGCCTTGCCGCCGGCCGGTGATTTAATCAATTTCGGCTAAAATGCTGACTGGGTCTAGAGAGAGAGCCGAAGAACTAGGCGCGGCGCACAAGTCTTGCGGCGAAGAAACCGTCGATGCCCGAAAGGCGCGGATCGTCCGAAGGCAGATAGGGCTGGAGCGTGCGCAATTCGCCTTGCGCATTGATGAAGCCGGATTGGCCTCCGACGTCTTCGGCTGTAATCGGGGCGCGGCTGATATCGGGATTGCGGCGCAGAAGATTGGCGATCTGCTGTTCGCCTTCTTCCGGCTCGATGGAACAGACGCAATAGATCAACGTGCCGCCCGGCCTGACCAGTTCAAAGGCTTTGTCGAGCATCTTCGTTTGCAGCGCCGCGAGCTTGGCGATGTCGCCGGTCTTTTTCGTCCAGGCGATGTCGGGATGGCGGCGGATCGTGCCGGTGCCGGAACAGGGCGCATCGAGCAGGACGGCGTCGAAAGCGTAGCCGTTGAGCGTCGTCACGTCGGCGACGACGACTTCGGCTTCGAGGCGAAGGCGCTGAAAGTTGGTCGCAAGGATCTTCAACCGCTCGGCGGAACGGTCGACGGCCGTTACGCGTGCGCCGCGCGCCGCGAGTTGCGCCGCCTTGCCGCCCGGCGCCGAACAGAGATCGCCGACATGAAAACCGGGCGAGACCTCCAGAAGCTGCGCCGGCAAGGCTGCGGCGGCATCCTGCACCCACCAAGCGCCCTCGTCATAGCCTGGGAGGTCATGCACGGGCGCGTGGGTCTTGAGCCGCACCGAGCCCGTAGGAAGCAGGACGGCGTCGAGCTTTTCGGCCCAGAATGCGGGATCGGATTTAACGCTGATGTCCAATGTCGGCTCGAGCCGGTTGGCGGCGGCGATCGCTTGCGCGGTCTCTTCGCCATAAGCTTTGCGCCAGCGCGCAGCGAGCCACGCCGGCGTGTCGATATCGAGCGCCGTGCCCGACGCAAGAAATTCGTCCCGCCGGCGGGCGAGATTGCGGGCGACGCCGTTGACGAGCGCAGCATAGGGCGCGCTTTTCGGATCAAGCCGTGTCATCCGCACGGCGAGATCGACGGCTGCATGATCGGGGACGTCGAGAAACAGGATCTGTGCGGCCGCCGCCGTCAGAATCCATTCGAGCTGCGGCGCCGGGCGCGGAAAGCCGTTATCGAGCAAAGCGGCGAGCGCGAGGCGGATCGTGCCGAGCCGACGCAGCGCCGCGGTGACGATCGAGCGGGTTAGTGCGATGTCGCGCGGCGCCAGGCCGCCGAGCCGCGACAGGCCCGCGGGCGCGGCAAATATCTCATCGAGCGTATGGCCGTTGACGATCACGTCGCGCAAAATCGCGGCTGCGGCGAGGCGCGCCGCGAGACCGGGGATTTTGACGGCTTCCTGCTTGGCGAGGTCGGCGGCGGCGAGGCGCGGCGGCTTCTTCATCAAGAATGTCTTAGAGCATGTTCGAAAAAAGTTGCATGACTTTTCCGGCGAAAACAGCCTCAATCGGCTGAACTCTGATTTATCCGCGCAACGCCCATTGTGCGTGCGCAGACACACAGTCGCGCGATTCGGCCGCGCACGATCCGACAATGCCACCATTGCCGCGGCTTGTGTCGGAAATCAGACGCGTATGCAGGCGTTATAGTTCCGCCACTTTGGTGGATTTCAGAACACCGTTGGGTCTTTGCCGCGGAAGGAATCGAGGATGCAGGACGAAAAGCCGGCTG
>JAJXZN010000104.1 GCA_021780015.1 Pseudomonadota bacterium | reverse complement strand
ATAATCGCGCGCATCGTCCGTTTCGATGCTTTTGGCGATCAGGCCATACATCGTGAATGGCTCGTCCATCGAGCGCGCCATCAAGGTCTGGAACACGGCGGGCACCAAGCCTTGCGCCGCGGAGCCGGATTTGATGTTGAACGGATTGAGGCTGTCGAAAGTGCCAAGGTAACCGAGCGTCAGCTTGCCGCCCTTTTTCGCCGCGGGATCGGCATAGGGAAAATTTTTATAATCGGGCGGCAGTGCCGGGTCGCCATGCATGGCAATGGCGTAGGACGGCGGCGCCGGGGCCGAACTGGCGATGCCGAAGGCCGCCGTCGCAAGCGCCGTTACACTCGCGCCGAGAGCGCCGCGCAGTCGGAGCAGGGCTTGGCGCCAGCTCAGGTTGCAAAACCGATCCTGAAGACGGCGAATCGCTTCAGATTGCATGGGGCGAGTCTAGAGCCTGGCGCGCGAAAGCGTGAAACGGATTTTCACCGCAGCGCGGCAGAGACCCGTTCATGAATTCGAATTTTCACCGATTTCTGCGGCGAAGACGCGGCAAATTTGCCAAAAGCGCGACGAATCCGACGGATCGCCGCCGACAGCCAATTTGTCGCCGCAATCGCGGGCGATTCCGCCACGCCATTCTTGACTGACGGCCAAGCTTCGCGTCTTTGTGGCCCGCGGCTGACAAATGCTGTATCTGACCCCGCGCTGGCGGCTATTTGGGCCGAGCGTCGTTCACCGGAAAGGTTTCTCTATGGCGTCCTCGTTGATGCGTCTTGGCTTTGCTGGCTTGACTTCCTTGTTTGTTCTCGCCGGCGTGGTTCAATCGCAGGCGCAGACCCCGCCGCAGCAACAGCAGCAGCCGCAAGGCCCTCTCAAGTTGGACCTCATCGGCACGCAGACCAAGTGGACGAAGGTCTGCGGCCATGACCAGGCCGCCAATCGCGACGTCTGCTATACGACGCGCGACTTCAGCGCCCAGGCCAATCAGCCCCCGGTGATCGCCGTCGCGGTCTACGATATCCGCGGCGAGGACACACGCATCGTCCGCCTGCTGATGCCGGTCGGGCTCATGCTGCGCCCGGGGTTCCGCTTCTGGGTCGATAAGGGCGAGACGCTCGACGGCACGTTCGAGATATGTTTCCCGAACGGATGTTTTGCGGAATCGAAGATCAAGGGGCCGACCGTCGCCGACATGAAGAAGGGGACGACGCTCAGCATTGCGGTGCGCAACCAAGCCAACAATGAAGTGACCTTCGAAGTGCCGCTCGCGGGCTTCGGCGACGCATTCGACGGTCCGGCCGTGGACCCCAAGGTCCTGCAGGCGGAGCAGCAGAAATTCCAGGACGAGCTCAAGAAGCGCGCCGAAGAGGAGCGCAAGCGCCTGCAGGCCGAAAAGGGCGGCGCGACGGGCGGCGCCGCGCCACCAGCAAGCAAGTAAGGCGCGCGGGTTCGAGAGACGCGGGCAGGGCGTGATGCCCTCCCGCCCGGACCGGCAGGCTAATTCAGCCGCGCCATCTTGACGTGATACCCGCCGTCTTCGGCGCGGGTGAACATTTCTTCGACCTGCGGATGCCGAACGGGATCGCCCGATGTGTCGGGCAGCAGGTTTTGCTCCGAGACATAGGCGACATATTCGGTGTCGGCGTTCTCGGCGAAGAGATGGTAGAAGGGCTGGTCCTTGCGCGGCCGCACTTCTTCGGGAATGGCAAGCCACCATTCGTCGGTGTTCGCGAACACAGGATCGACATCGTAAATGATCCCGCGGAAGGGATATTTCCGATGCCGGACGACTTGGCCGATTCCGAATTTGGCTTTGCGGGGTTTCACATTCACCGGGGATGCTCCGAAGAGCAGGATACGCGCGCCGAAAGTGGACGACGCTCAACTTTTCGGTAATCGTTTTGGTTATCCGCGGTGCCATGCAATGTCAACAAGTGCGGATTTTGATCGGCGGTTCAAAAGACCGTCGCGCGCCACGCCTATGTCTCGATTCTTTGCGAGTTGAGACGCTGAGAGCCGGAACGAGGTTGGGTCATGTTGTCGCGCTTTTTTCCGCCTGAATTGCTGACGACGGCGCAGATGAGTGAGGCCGATCGCCTGGCGATCGCAACGGGGGTACCGGGAACGATCTTGATGGCGCGCGCCGGCGAGGCCGTCGCCAAGGCCGCGGCGCGGCTGATGGCGGGTCGGGCGGCGCCGAGCGGCCGCATCGTTGTTTATTGCGGTCCCGGCAACAATGGCGGCGACGGCTTCGTTGCTGCGCGGCATTTGCGCGGCGAAGGCTTTCAAGTTTCGCTCGGCCTGCTCGGTGCGCGCGATCATCTCAAAGGCGATGCGGCTTGGGCGGCGGAAGGCTGGCAGGGCGACATCCTGAGCTTCGACAAAGTGCCGCTCGAAGATGCGCATCTCGCGGTCGTGGCCATCTTCGGTGCCGGCCTTACCCGCGACGTCGAGGGCGAGGCCGGCACGGCCATTCTGCGCCTCAACGATTGGACGCACCGCACACGCAAGCCGATCGTCGCCGTTGATATTCCCTCGGGCATCGATGGCTCGACGGGGCAGGTGCGCGGCGTCGCCGTCGAAGCGGCGCAAACGGTGACGTTTTTCCGGCTGAAGCCGGGTCATCTGCTGCTGCCCGGCCAGATCCATTGCGGCGAGATCAGCCTTGTCGATATCGGCATTCCCGAACAGGTCCTCGCAACGATCAAGCCGCAGACCTTCGCCAATGGCCCGGCGCTCTGGGGCCCGCATTTCCCGCGCCCGCATGTCGACGGCCACAAATATAAGCGCGGGCATGCGCTCGTCCTCTCCGGCGCGCTCGCACACACGGGCGCGGCGCGTCTCGCCGCGCGCGGCGCCTTGCGTGCCGGCGCCGGCCTCGTCACGGTCGCGACGCCGACCGATGCGCTGCCGATCCACGCCGCGGCTCTCACGGCGATCATGACGCGTGTCTGCGACAGTGCTGAAAATCTTACCGAGATTCTTGCCGACAAGCGCAAGAATGTCGTCGTGATGGGGCCGGGGCTCGGCGTCGGCGAGGCGACGCGGCAACTGGTATTCACCGCTCTAGCGCAGCCGAGCCATCCGGATGAGCCGCGCGCGATCGTTCTCGATGCCGATGCGCTGACGAGCTTCGCCGGCGAGGCGGTGAAGCTCGCCGATGCGATCAAAGCCTCGGGCAAGGCCGTCGTGCTGACGCCGCACGACGGCGAATTCGCGCAATTGTTCGCTTCGAAAGAGGGTGAACTGCGCGACCATCCGCAGATCGAACTGCTTGCCTCGCCCTCGAAGCTCGATCGCACGCGCGCCGGCGCCGCTTTGATGGGCGCCGTGCTGCTGTTGAAAGGCGCCGACACCGTCGTCGCCGATCCCAACGGCCGCGCCTCGATCAATCACGGCGCGCCGCCCTGGCTTGCAACGGCTGGATCCGGCGATGTGCTGTCGGGGATCATCGGCGGCCTTCTGGCGCAAGCGATGCCGGCCTTCGAAGCGGCGAGCGCGGCGGCCTGGCTGCATGCGGCGGCAGCGCGCGACTTCGGCCCCGGCCTCATTGCCGAGGATATTCCCGAACATCTGCCGCGCGTGCTGCGCCGCCTGCTTGAGGGCGATCTCTAGCTCACCTCAAACCACGCCACCATCTCGCCCATCGGGGCATCGAGCGGCAGGAACTCGATCGCCCATTTGCCGCGATTGTCGGCGACGAAGGCGATATGTTTGGTATGTCCCGGCGGAACGATGACGGCATCGCGCCAGAAGGGATCCCAGCCATCGTCGAGATCGTGCAGAATCCGCAGCGCATGGCCATGCACACGCATCTGCTGCGCGGCCGTGCTTTTGTTGACGAGGCTGATCGTCGCCGGCGCATCGTGCTTGACTGCAAAGAGTGGCTCTTTGGCGAAGTCTTTCGCCGTGGCGCCGTTCAGGCTGAAGGGCGTTTTGCCGCCGCCGGCGACGGTGACTTGTACGTTCTTGGCATCCTGGAGCCGGATCTTCGTCGGCAGCCGCGGATTTTGCGGCAGCGATGCGATCGCCGGCATGCCTGTCCAAGCGGTGCCCTTGGTTTTGAAGATAATGAGCGGGCGATCCGACGCGCCGGGCTCGCGCAAAAGCAATCGCGCCCCGCCGGAAGCCGGCAGGTCGAACATCACATCGAATCGGGCGCCGGGCGCGACCGGCAGCAGATTGCCGCCCGGCGCGAAGGCCTCGCAAGGCTGACCGTCGACCGCCAGCACATGCGGGACCGCATCGCCCCCCTGCTCGGCCTCCACGCCGAGGCCCTGAACGTGAAGGCAACCACCACCGAGAAGC
>JAJXZN010000276.1 GCA_021780015.1 Pseudomonadota bacterium | reverse complement strand
CGGCGGCAATGACGAGCGCGAGCAGACGCTGAACCCATTGCTGGTCGAGATGGACGGCTTCGAGGCCAATGAGGGCATCATCCTCATCGCCGCGACGAACCGGCCGGACGTGCTCGACCCGGCGCTGCTGCGTCCGGGCCGGTTCGATCGCCAGATTGTCGTCCCGAACCCTGACGTGATCGGCCGCGAGCGCATCCTGAAAGTGCATGTGCGCAAGGTGCCGCTGTCGCCCGACGTCGATCTCAAGACCGTCGCGCGCGGCACGCCGGGCTTTTCCGGCGCCGACCTCATGAATCTCGTCAACGAGGCAGCTTTGCTCGCCGCGCGGCGCGGCAAGCGCATCGTCACTATGACCGAGTTCGAGGACGCCAAGGACAAGATCATGATGGGTGCCGAGCGCCGCACCCTGGTCATGACCGAGCAGGAGAAGATCCTGACGGCCTATCACGAGGGTGGCCATGCGATCGTCGCGCTGAACGTGCCGGCGACCGATCCCGTCCATAAAGCGACGATCATTCCGCGCGGCCGTGCGCTCGGCATGGTCATGCAGCTTCCCGAGCGCGATAAACTGTCGATGAGCTACGAGCAGATGACCTCGCGTCTCGCGGTGCTGATGGGCGGCCGCGTCTCGGAAGAGATCATCTTCGGCAAGGAGAAGGTGACTTCCGGCGCGCAATCGGACATCGAGCAGGCGACCAAGCTCGCCCGGGCGATGGTCACGCGCTGGGGCTTCTCGGACGAGCTCGGCACGGTGATGTACGGCGAGAACCAGGAAGAGGTTTTCCTCGGCTATTCCATGGGCCGCCAGCAAAACATCTCCGAGGCCACGTCGCAGAAGATCGATGCGGAAGTGCGTCGTCTGGTCGAAGCCGGCTTGGCGGAGGCAACCCGCATCATTACGGAGAAGCGGCAGGACCTCGAGACGCTGGCTAAGGGTCTCTTGGAATATGAGACCCTGACCGGCGAGGAAATCTACGGCCTGCTGCGCGGCCAGAAGCCGATCCGCGATTCCGGTGACGAGCCGCCGCCCGCGCCGGCGCCGCGGCCTTCGCCGGTGCCTGCGACCGGTCGCCAGCCCAAGGCCGGCCCCGAGCCGGGTCTGGAGCCGCAGCCGCAGACCTAGGGCAATTTGCTGGTCGCTAAAGTCTAAAAGCGGCGCCCATGGCGCCGCTTTTTTTGGCTTAGTCTCGCCTCTCCACGGGCGATGCGGATCCTGGGAGGCTCGGACGATGGTGGGGTCATTCAATGTCGCGACCGCGGCGGGTGTCGTCCTTGCGACGGCGGCGACGGATGCGGTCTATGTGATGTTCACATCGGCCGTCGCGACACGGCGCCGAATCTCGGCGGCAAGCTGGAGCAGCGTCTGGTATTTGCTCTCCTCTTACGCGGTCATCAATTACACCGAAAACTGGATCTACGTCTGCTTCGCCGCCGGCGGATCCTGGATCGGCGCGTTCTTTTCTCTGACGTTCCTGCGGTCACTGCCATCGCGGTCGCCCGCCGGGGCGCCGCCGGAATAACCGCAAAACAAAAAGGCCGGTCTGGAGACCGGCCTTTTTGCGAGATGAGCCGTCTTGGCTCAGGATTGGCCGGGGTTGAGGTCGGTCACCGCGCGGCGATTCTGCGACCAGCACGAAATGTCGTTGCACACCGCGACCGGACGTTCCTTGCCATAGCTGATCGTGCGGATGCGTTCCGCCGCCACGCCGCGCGAGGCCAGATATTCCTTGACGCGTTCGGCACGCCGCGCGCCGAGGGCGAAATTGTATTCGCGCGTGCCGCGCTCGTCGGCATGGCCTTCGACGACGAAATTGTAGCGGCCGTATTGCTGCAGCCACGCCGCCTGCTTGTCGAGCGTCGCTTGCGCCGTCGGCGTCAATTCGGTCGAATCGGTATCAAAGAAGACGCGATCGCCGACGTTTTGGCTGAAATCCTGCGGCGAGCCGGGCGTCGCCGTGCCGTAGCCTCCTGCAAGGCCGTCGGCTCCCGGATTTTTGGCGCAAGCCGCCATCGCGAGGGCGGCGCCCAAGGCCAAGGCAAGCTTCAAAGCGCCCGCGCGCTGGTGAAGGCTCATGACAAAAACTCCTTTCATGGCACTCGGTCCGCCAGTCCTACCGGGCGTTGGTTAAACGAAGGTTCCGTCAACCTTTATGAGACCTTCCTGTGAAGCGTTGCATTCGCGTCATCCGTCGGGATGGTTAAATTGGCCTTGATGGCAGCAATGCGGCCAGCGCGTCGCTTTGGCGCAATCTCGCGGTTTTCCGCCCGCGAGCGTGTCCGAAAAGCCGCATCAATCCGACATGCCGGCCAAGCTTTCGGTCCGGAATGGGTGCGGCGCGTAGACGCCGAGGATCTTGAGTTCCTTGCAGAAGAAGGCCAGTTCCTCAAAGGCGCGCACGAGCGCCGGCTCGTCCGGGTGGCCGTCGACATCGGCGAGAAATTGCGTCGCGGTAAATTCGCCGTCGACCATATAGCTTTCGAGCTTGGTCATATTGACGCCATTGGTCGCGAAGCCGCCGAGCGCCTTGTAGAGCGCTGCCGGAACATTGCGGACACGAAAGACAAAGGTCGTCACGGCCGGGCCCGCGCCGACGGCCGGCCACCGCGGCTCGCGCGCCAGGATGACGAAGCGGGTCGTGTTGTGTTTGGCGTCTTCGACATCGGCGGCGAGAATGTCGAGGCCATAAATGTCCGCGGCCAGGGCCGGGGCGAGGGCCGCCTTTGTCGCATCGCGCCATTCGGCGACTTCCTTGGCAGAGCCCGCCGTATCGCCACTGATATGCGCGACAAGGTTGAGCTTGCGGATGATCTTGCGGCATTGGCCCAGCGCATGGACGTGGCTGTAGACCGATTTCAGGTTCTCGATTCGGGCGCCCTTGATGCCGAGCAATTGGAAGTGGATGGGCAGAAAATATTCGCCGATGATATAGAGCCCGGCCGTCGGCAGCAGCGCGTGAATATCGGCGACGCGGCCGGCCAGCGAGTTCTCGATCGGGATCATCGCATAGTCCGCGGCACCGTCCGTGACCGCCGTCAGCACGTCCTCGAACGTGGCGCGGGGCAGGGGCGTGAAATCGGGGAAGACGGCGCGGCAAGCGATATCGGAATTGGCGCCGGGTTCGCCCTGATAGGCGATTTTCTTATCGGTCATCTCGGCCTCGGAATGGGCGTCTCTGGAGCGCCCCGCGCTCTAAGCACAGTCTCGGGCACGATGATAGAGGGACGGACCTGCCGGAGCCAGAGCGGGCGCGGGCCAAGGCAAGCGATGGACTTTTGCCCAAAAGGGAAAATACTCTCCCGCCTCGTTTATACGGGTTGCCAAGGCCGCGGCAAAACGACTAATCAACATGCGTTATGTTAGGTTTCGGTCGCGACGGGGGAGTGTGGTAAGCCATGAATTCTTTTGAGTTCAATAAGATCGCCGGGGGCGTTCTCGGCACGCTGCTATTTCTGCAAGTCGTTTATCTCGCCTCGAATGCGATTTTTTCGCACCCGACTCCGGCCAAGCCTGGCGATAATCTGGCCGGTGGCGAAGCGGCGAAGCCGGCCGCCGCGCCCGCGGCTCCTGCGCCGACCGAGCTTCTTGCGACGTATATCGGCAAGGCCGACGCCAAGAAGGGCGAGGACGATACCAAGCCCTGCCAAATCTGCCATAATTTCGCCAAGGGCGGCGGCGTGATCCTCGGGCCGCCGCTTTATGGCGTCGTCGGTCGCGCGCGCGCTTCGGTGCCGGGTTTCCAATATTCCGACGCGATGAAGGCCAAGGGCGGCACCTGGACGCCGCAGGATATCTTCACCTTCATCAAGGACCCGCAGGCTTTCATTCCGGGCACGAAGATGACCTTCGCCGGCGAACCTGATCCGCAGAAGCGGGCCAATATCGTCGCCTATCTCGATACGTTGTCCGATCATCCCGTGCCGCTGCCGAAACCCGTGCAGTAAAAAAACGGCGGCAGCATAATCGCGCTTCGCGGCGGGTGCCGCGAAGCCTTCAATAGCTGGTGCGCGGCGCGTCACCTTGCGCGGTGATGTCAAAAAGCGACATAATCTTCCGACATTCTGCTCATGGCTCGTTTGCACAGCGCCAGAGAGGCTTTTTTGACATCCCAGAAACGCCCGGCCTTTTCCCGCCGCTCCGTTCTCCAGTTTTGCTCCGGCCTTCTCGGCGCCAGTGTTCCGCTTCGTTCGATCCGTCTTCTGGCCGATGTGCCGGCCGCCGGCCGTGAAACGCATGGTTTGTCGATCTTCGGCGATCTGGCTCTGCCGCCGGATTTCAAATCCTTCGCCTATGTCAATCCGCAGGCGCCGAAGGGCGGGCAGATCGTGCTTCAGCCGA
>JAJXZN010000025.1 GCA_021780015.1 Pseudomonadota bacterium | reverse complement strand
TCCAATCGGGCCGGGCCAGCTTCTATTGCGCGACCTGCCAGAAATGAGATTCAGGCCGGATCGACCCGTCCGGGCGTGACCTCAAAGAATTGCGCGCGCTCTTCGAGGCCGGCGAAGGCCGCCCGGTCGGCGCCGGTCATGAACACCTGCGACCCGAGCGCCGTGAGCCTGTCGTAAAGCGCGGCGCGGCGCGCCGCATCGAGATGCGCGGCGATCTCGTCCAGCAGGATGATCGGCTTGATCCCACTCAAAGCCGCGACAAGCCGCGCATGCGCCAGCACGATGCCGACAAGCAGCGCCTTCTGCTCGCCGGTCGAGGCGCGCTCCGCCTCGGCCTGTTTCGGCCCGTGTATGACGCGAAGGTCCGCCGCATGCGGGCCGATCAACGTACGCCCCGCCGCCGCGTCGCGGGCGCGGTTCTGGCGCAGCCGATCGCGATAGATATCCTCGGCTTCGAGCGCCGGCCGCGTCGCGATCAAGTCTTCGACATCGCCGTCGAGCGTCAATTCGGCGAAGGGAAACGGCGAGGCGGTGTCCTTATCCTGCAAGATCACCTGCATCAGATGTGCGACCGTCTCGTTTCGCGCCGCGGCAACGGCGACGGCGAGTTCGGCGACCTCGCGCTCCGCCGCATCGAGCCATTGACGGTCGCGCGCGGCATTTTCCAGCAGTCGGTTGCGATTGCGCAAAGCCCGTTCGAGCGCATTGACCCGGCCGCCATGTTCGGAATCGAGCGCCAGAACCAGGCGATCGAGGAACCGCCGCCGCTCGCCGGCCGGCCCCGCAAACAGCCCATCCATCGCCGGCGTCAGCCAGACGATGCGGATATAATCGGCAAAGGCGCGGATCGATGCCACCGGTTCGCGGTTCAGCCGATAGCGTCGCACGAGGCCGTTCTCGGCCTGGATCTCGGTTCCCGTGCCGAGTTGAATCGTGTCATCCTGCCCGGCAATCTCGGCAGATATGGCGAAGGTGCCGGGACCGCCGGCGCGGGCGCAGTCGGCAAGGTCCGCCCGGCGCAGGCCACGCCCCGGCGACAGCAAGGAGATCGCTTCGATGAGATTGGTCTTTCCGGCCCCGTTTTCGCCTGTCAGGACGACAAGGCCGGCAGCCGGACGAATGTCGAGCGCGGCATAGGAGCGGAAATCCGTAAGAAGCAACCGGGTCGCCGCCGGCTTAGCGCCAGAATTGGCGCCAGAGCCGGCGGCCGAGTTTTTGAAAGCTGTTGGGGCGGCGTTCATATACGGTCATTAAAGGAAGACGCCGACCCTGAAAACCGCAGGTCACCATCGTGCCGCACGAGACGATAAGCCAAGGGGTCTTGGACCAGACGCATTACCGGCTCGGCCCGCGCGGCGACGATCTCGCAGCGCTCGCCGACCTCTGGGTTGCCGCCTGGCAAATGGCGATGCCGCAGATCGATTTCTCGGCCCGCCGCACGTGGCTCATCACCTGCGTGAAAGACATCGAGGCGCAGGGCGGCACGACCGTTTGCGCTTACGACGGGGCGGGCGAGGTCGCCGGCTTTTTCCTGCTCGATCTCGACCGTGGTTATCTGGAGCAGATCGTCATTGCGCCGCCGTTGTTCGGCACCGGCCTTGCGCCACTGTTGATCGGCGAAGCGCAGCGGCTCTGTCCCGGCGGGCTGACGCTCGACGTCAATGCCGACAATCTGCGTGCGCTGCGGTTTTACGAAAAGGCCGGCTTTCAGCGCGGCGAACCGGGCGTCAATCCGGTCTCGGGGCTCGCCACCTGGCGCATGCACTGGTCGAGCACCGCCTCAAGCATCGCTTAGTCCATCGCTAGTGGTGGCGATGATGATGCCAATGCCAGTGCCGGTGCGCATGCGGCGCGCTGCTGCCGACGTCGATGACGATATGCTGGCGTCCGTGGGCGCGATGATAGCCGTGCCGTGACGGCCGCGGTGCAGCGCTGTCGCCGCCCCCCACATCACCACCGCCTTCGTCACCGCCCGAGCCGGATGTCATCCCGTGCATATGCGCGACGGGGCCGAACGAGGCGAGGCAGCGGTTATAGGCATCCGCGGCCTGGATTTTCTCGCAATCCTTGATCGACCGGGGGGCGGCAGCAAGTGGTACGGCGAGAAACGCGATACCCAGCAAGCCGAGCATCGGCGCAGCGCGTCCAAATATCTTCATCCTCTGAGCGTCGCTCCGGTCTTATTTTCAACTTCAGCGATGATCTTGCTGGCGACAGCATCGATCTCGGTCTCGGTGAGCGTCTTATCGCGCGGCTGCAGAGTGACCGCAATAGCGACGGACTTCTTGCCCGCGGGAATCTCGCTGCCCTCGTAGATGTCGAACAGAGTCACACCCGTTATGAGGGCGCGATCCGCCGATTGCACTGCACGCAGCAGATCAGCCGCATTCACATGACGATCGGCGAGGAAGGCGAAATCGCGCTCGACCGGCATCAGATCGAAAAGCTCCAGCTTCGGCTTGGTCTTTGTCGGCTTGGCCTTGGGCAGAGGGATTTCATCGAGCACGATTTCGAAGCCGACAAGCGCCGCTTCGATGTCGAGAGCTTCGAGCACGCGCGGATGCAATTGACCGAAATAGCCGATGATATTTTTGGGACCGAATTGCAGCGTGCCCACACGTCCGGGATGGAACCAGGCCGGGCCACCGGCGAGGATCTGCAAGCCGCCGAGGGGCACCCCGAGCGCGCCAAGCACAGCCAGAGCATCCGCCTTGGCATCGAAAATGTCGGCCTCGGATGCGCCTTCTTCCCAATGCCGGCCGCGCGCGGCGACCCGCGCACGGCCGCGGCGCAGCCCCGCTGCGGCGATCTTTTGATCTTCGGGCCGCGTGCCCTTGAAAACCGGGCCGACCTCGAACAGCGCCGCATCGCCGAAACCACGTGCTGCGTTGCGCTTCGCCGCCGCGGCGAGGCCCGGCAGCAGGCTCGGCCGCATATCCGACAGATCGGCCGCAATCGGATTGGCGAGCACCACGGCCTCGTCGCCGCCGCCGAACAACACCGCCGCCTCATGCGAAATGAACGACCAGGTGATCGCCTCGGTCAGGCCCTCGGCGGCGAGCGCACGCTTCGCTGTTCGCACGCGCTTTTGCAGCGGCGTCAGAATCGCGGCTGAAACCTGCGCGTCCTCGCGCGGCAGCGGCTGCGACGCGATCCGGTCGAGGCCGGCGATGCGCAGAATTTCTTCGACGATATCGGCCTTGCCTTCGATGTCGGGCCGCCAACTCGGCACGTCGATCACGACAAGATCACTGTTGCCGGGCAGGCTCGCCGGCCGAAAGCCGAGATGTTCGAGGATCGATGCCATTTCCGAGGGCGAAAGCTCGATGCCGGCTAGCCGGCGCACTTCGCTCCACGGGAAGGTGATGCGTTTGCGCGCATCGGGAATCTCACCGGCGAGCACGATCTCCGACGCCTCGCCGCCGCAAAGTTCCTGCACGAGCTGCGTTGCATAGTCGAGGCCGGGCAGCACCGAGGCCGGATCGACGCCGCGCTCGAAGCGATAGCGCGCATCCGAATTGATGCCGAGACGGCGGCCGGTGCGGGCGATGTTGACCGCATCCCACAGCGCCGATTCGATCAGCACATCGGTTGTCGTCTCCGAACAGCCGCTCGCCTCGCCGCCCATGATGCCGGCGAGCGATTCGACGCCCGTGTCGTCGGCAATGACTACGGCAGTCTCGTCAAGCGCATAGGTTTTGCCGTCGAGCGCAACGAGGCTTTCGCCCGGCCGCGCCCGGCGCACATGGAGATCGCCCATAACTTTCGCCGCATCGAAGACATGCAGCGGCCGCGCCCGGTCGATGGTCAGGAAATTGGTGATATCGACCAGTGCATTGATCGGCCGCAGCCCGATGGCGCGCAATTGCTTCTGCAGCCATTCCGGGCTCGGCCCGTTCTTGACGCCGCGCACCAGCCGCAGCGCGAAGGCCGGGGCGAGATGTTTGTCGGCTTCGGCGAAATCGAGGCTGACCTTCACCGGGCAGGGAAAGCGGCCCGGCACGGGCTCGACCGGCTCCGTCTTCAACTGGCCGATGCCGGCCGCATCGAGATCGCGCGCAATGCCGAGCACGCCCGCCGCATCCGGCCGGTTGGGCGTGAGGTTGATCTCGATCAGCGGGTCGCCGAGATCGGCCCATTCGGCATAGAGAGCCCCCACCGGCGCGTCGGCGGGCAGATCGAGAATGCCCTCCTGGTCGGTCGAAATTTCCAGCTCGGCGCCGGAGCAGAGCATGCCGGCCGATTCGACACCGCGGATGGTGCCTTTGCTCAGCGTGATGCCCTTGGCGGGAATAGTGGCGCCGGGCGGCGCGAAAACCGATTTCATGCCGGTGCGGGCAT
>JAJXZN010000112.1 GCA_021780015.1 Pseudomonadota bacterium | reverse complement strand
GTTTGCGTCCCATTCGCAGATGCGAAAGCCATTGTGGCGCTGCTCGAGATCGAGGTGGAGATGCGCCTCATGCGCCGCGTCGGCGCCCGGCCCAAGCACGGTGGTGAAGCGCGCGCAGGCAGCGGCCTTTATCGGCGCCAGAAAAGCCGGCTTTTGCGGCGCGCCCTTGCTGATCAGGATCGTCTGCCCGTTGCGTAGAACAATGCCGCGCAAATCGAAGGCATTCCCCTTTGCATGTTCGCTCAGCTTGGCGCCAGGGACGCGATTACGGGTGCGGCATTCATAGCCGATCGAGCCGAGAATTTTGACGAGACCGCCGGCCGCTTGCACCGCAGGCGCGACATCCTCGCGGAACCAGGCGCCAAGCGCGTCCGCGAGATCGCAGCGGATGAGCGGCGGCGGTTCGAAGGGCACTTTCGTGCCGTCGGCGAGCAAGACGGCCGACAAGGTGACGGGCGCCGCGATGCCGCAGCCGTTCGCATCCCTGACCGGCGCCGCGGCCGCGACGACGAGCGTTTTGCTCACCAACACACGTGGACACGCAGGATCCGGCGTCGGTGGCATCGGCGTGCTGATCGGCACCAGCGGTTTGACGGGTGGCGGCGTGACCGGCGGCTCGACCAACGGCTTGGACACGGCAAGATCGGCAGGCCGCGGCGGCGGCAGTGGCGTCGAAGGTTCAACGCGCTCCGGCCGGGGCGTGGCGAGGTCGACGGGGCGCCGCGGCGGCAGCGGAATGGTTCGCCGCGCTAACGCCGCGCCGTTTTGCAGAGCGAAGCAGAAGAAAATGAAAACATAGGCTGGACGCCATTGCATCCAGCTTGAACGCGACAAAACCCGGAAGGCTGCGTCACATTTAAATTTGTTGCAGCAGCGCGTCGGCGCTCGACACTTCGGCTTTGCCGGATGCGGGTTCGATATTGAGCTTCGTCACGACATCGTCATCGACGAGCATGGCATAGCGCTGCGACCGCAGACCAAGCCCGCGGTCCGTCAAATCGAGCGTCAGCCCGATCGCCTTGGCAAAGCTGGCGCTCCCGTCGGCAAGAAAGACGAAGTCATCGCTGACGGCGCCGAGCGATTTGGCCCAGGCATTCATCACGAAGACATCATTGACGGCCGTGATCGCAATCAAGGTGACGCCCTTGGCGCGAAGTTCTTCGGCCTTCTCGATAAAGCCCGGCACGTGATTGAGCGTGCAGGTCGGCGTGAACGCGCCGGGGACGCCGACGAGCACGGCTTTGCGACCCTTGAAAATCTCGTCCGTCGTGCGCGGCTGCGGGCCGTCCGCCGTCATTACCGTGAAGGCGACTTGCGGCAGCGCTTCGCCGATTTGAATTGCCATATCGAACCCTCGTCTTGGTCGCAGCGAACGTTGTCGCAGCTAACTAACGTCTGCCCGTCTGCGCCGCAAGCCGACAAGCGCAACCCGCGCGGCACAAAGATTAAGCTTCATTTAGGTCGGAACAACCGCCGCCGACACGCATTCCAGACGCAGCCGGCCAAACCGGCAATAGAAGCAGTCCATTGATACAATAGGAGAAAACCATGGCTAACTCGACCTCGAACCGAGGCTTCGCTTCTATGGACGAAGAGAAGCAACGCGAGATCGCGCGCAAGGGCGGCGCAAGCGTCCCCGCGGACGAGCGCAGTTTTTCGCGCGACCACGAGCTCGCCTCCGAGGCCGGCCGCAAAGGCGGTGCTAGCGTCCCGAACGAGAAGCGGAGTTTCTCACAAGATCATGAGCTCGCTGCCGAAGCGGGGCGCAAGGGTGGCCACGTGTCCGGCGGCAACTTTGCCAACGATCCGGAGCGTGCGTCCGAGGCCGGCCGTAAAGGCGGCCAGGCGTCCGGCGGCAATTTCGCGAACGATCGCGAACGCGCCTCTGAAGCGGGTCGGCAAGGCGGCCACGCTTCCCATGGGGGCGGCCGCCACTCATCGTGAGTGATCGTGTTGCCAAGCGGCGGCCGGGACCGAAAAGTCTCGGCTGCTCCGCCTATCAGGCCGCTTTCGCGAGCTTTGCCGCAAAACGGATATCGTCGACAAAGCCGCGGAAAGCGTCGTGGCGTTCGTCTTCATCACGCATCCGCAGGATCGCCGAGGGGTGAACCGTGACGATGAGGTGCTGGCCGCCGGTCAATTCCAGACTCTGACCGCGCAGCCTCGAGAGCACGACCGCTCGATCAAGCAGGGCCCGCGCGGCCGTGACGCCGAGCGCGACGACCAGCTTCGGCTGCACCAGCGCCAGCTCGCGGTCGAGCCACCAGCGGCACGCCTGCACTTCGCCGCGATTGGGCTGTTTGTGCAGGCGCAGCTTGCCGCGCGGCTCATATTTGAAATGCTTGACTGCGTTCGTCACATAGGCCGCGCCACGATCGAGACCGATTTCCGCCAGCGCCGCGTCGAGGATGCGGCCCGCCGGCCCAACGAAGGGGCGCCCGTCGCGATCCTCTTTATCGCCTGGCTGCTCGCCGACAAACATCAGCGGCGCGCCGACTGGTCCCTCGCCGAAAACGACCTGGGTCGCGTCGCGATAGAGCGGACACCGCGTACATTGTGCGGCTTCGGCCGCCGCCGCGTGGAGACGACGCGTGGCAAGGTCGGAATTCATGCGGCACGATCCCGCTGTCGCGGCGAAATCTGAAGCTTTTCCATCAGCGCTTGCGCGTCCCGCGGCGCCCGCAATTTGTCGGTATTATCGAAATAGATGAAGACGTCGCGGCATCTTGCCGGCGCCGCCTCGGGCGATGCGAATTCGCCATCGTGCATCGGCTTTCCCCGCGACCAGGCGCGGATTCGGGCCGCCCATCGCGAAAGCGCACTATCGTCATAGCCGCTACGATAAAGTTCGGTCGAGCCGTGCAGGCGGCAATAAACGAAGTCGGACGTCAAATCCATCAAGAGCGGCCATTCGACCGTATCGGCGCAGACGAGCGCGACGTTTTGGGCGCGCAACAGATCGATGAACGCCGGATCGATGAAGCTCGCATGGCGGATTTCGATCGCATGCCGGATCGGTCGTGCGCTATCCGCCTTCAGCCAGGCACGCGCCTTGAGACGATGGTCGTGCCGGCGCGCCAAGCGCGAGGCCGTTTCGGTGTCGTGCGGCAGAAGTGCAAGAAACGCTTCCGCGCGGTCACGGTCGAAACGAAAGTTCGGCGGAAATTGCCAGAGAATCGGGCCGAGTTTCGGCCCGAGCGCGAGCATGCCGGAGGCGAAGAAATTCGCAAGCGGGACGAGCGCGTCACGGCCGCGCTTGATATGGGTGATGAAACGCGGCGCCTTCACCGCAAAAACGAATTCCTCCGGCACTTGCGATGCCCAGAAGCGGAAGGTCGCCGGCGTCTGCAAGCTATAGAACGTGCCATTGATCTCGAGCGAGCGGAAGAAAGCGCTGGCGTAGGCGAGTTCCTGCTTCTGCGGCAAACCCTTCGGAAAGAAATGTCCGCGCCAGGGCGCATAGGTCCAGCCGGATATGCCGATCCTGATATCGCCGTGTTCCGCCATGCTCCGACCCGCGGCTTGACCGCGTTGAGAAAACGCGCGGCTGCTATTTGGTTCCCGCGGAGGAAGCCTGCGCAGGCAGATCGAGCGCCACGGTGAAGACATAAGATTGCTGCGCCGTGGTCAGCGTCAATTGCGCGGAGACGCGTTGCGGCAACCCCTTCAACGGCTGCTGTATGGCAACAAGCGAAAACTTTCGGTCGGCGAGCTTTTTGGTTTCGATGTCCCAGCCATCTGGAGCCTCGGCGAAAAGATCGATGGGGGTCGCCGCGCCGTTCCAGGTCAAAATCCAGCGCGGCTGCGGCGCGGCTTGGTCTGCGGTGATCACAATTTCTTTCTGCACGGCGCCGTTCGTGAGCGGAATCGGCACGCGCGCGGCCGCCTGCGCGATCAATTTTTCTTCCGCGCTCGTGCCGTTCTGCGGCAGTTGGAGCTCGGCGACGCTTTTCGCCGGCAGACAAATGTTGTCGCAGACCGCGTAATCGAGCATGAGCCGCAGACGCACCGGCTTTGCCGGGTCCCGCGCGACCACCGTAATGGGGAAAGTGACGCCGCCGCGATAGCCGAACGCTTCGAGGCCCTGCTCGTTAATCCGCTGCGGCGCCGGATAGGCGACGGTGGCGGAGCCAAGATTTTCCGAGCCTTGGAAGGAGAAGGTCGGCGGCACCCCGGCTTCGCCCGGTGTGCGCCAATAGGTGATCGCCGCTCCGGCAAGCTTTATCTCTGCCGCGGCGGCATAAAGGCCCTTGCCACGCGGCGCGCCGGCGATCAGCCGCATTTGTGCCTTATCACTGCCCGACCCTGTCCAAAGAGTCGCAAAAGGATCGGACTTCGCCGCGAGGGGTGCGAGGCTGATGCCTATCCCCAGGCA
>JAJXZN010000245.1 GCA_021780015.1 Pseudomonadota bacterium | reverse complement strand
GCTGTTCAAAAAGCCGCTGGAGCATTTGTTCGGCGCGCCGCTGCTGGCCGCGCTGTTTCTCATCGCCAATGCCGGGTTGCTGCTGCTGGGCGAGCGCCTGCGCGGCAAAAGCCTGCGCGGCGGCGAGATGGATTACAAGGATGCGCTGATTATCGGCCTGTTCCAATGCCTCGCCTTCCTGCCCGGCATCTCGCGCTCGGGCGCGGCCATGGTGGGGGCGCTGCGCCGGGGTATCGACCATGAGGGCGCGGCCAAATTCTCCTTCCTTATCGGCCCACCGGCCATTGCCGCCGCCGGGCTTAAAGAGCTTTACGAATTGCACAAGGCGCATCTCGATGCGCATGCCTGGTCGATCCTCGCCTTCGGCCTCGTCGTTGCCTCGATCTCGGCCTTCATCGCCATCTGGGGCCTGCTGCGCATTCTCGAACGTTTCGCCTCCTGGCCCTTCGCCGTCTATCGCGTCCTGCTCGGCGCCTTTCTATTAATTGCCGTCTTCGCCCATTGGCTGCCCAATTGAGCTGAGAGGCTCGCGCCGGAGGCTGCCATGCCCACCGCGCCCCGCTTCCTGCCCGCCGGCGAATCCGCCCTCGTCGTCGAATTCGGCGCAGCGATCGATGCCGCGCTCAACGACAAGGTGCATGCCTTCGATCGCGCTCTGGCGCAGGCCGCGATTCCCGGCATCATCGAGGCGGTGCCGACCTATCGCTCGCTGATGATCCATTTCGATCCGCGCGTGCTCGCAACCGATGCCTTAATCGCCCGGCTGCGCCGGCTGGAGATGGCGCCCGAGGCCGTGGCCCCGGCAAGACATTGGCTGATCCCGGCCTGTTACGAGCCGCCACATGCCGAGGATTTGGCCGAGGTCTCAGCCGCGCTCAATCTCGCGCCCGAACGCGTCGTGGCGCTGCATGCCGGGGCGACCTATCGCATCTACATGTTCGGCTTTGCCCCGGGCTATGTCTTTCTCGGCGGCCTTCCGCCCGAACTCGCCATCTCGCGGCGGCCAAAGCCGCGCCCGCCGGTGCCGCAAGGCGCGCTGCTGATTGCCGGCGGGCAAGCCTTGATCGCCAACCGGCCGATGCCGACCGGCTGGTATAATCTCGGGGCGACGCCGGCGCTGCTTTTCGATCCGCGCCGCATGCCTCCTGTCGCCGTTGATCTCGGCGACCGGATCAGCTTTGTGCCGGTCGATGGTGCGACATTCGCAACCCTGCGGCAGGCTGCCGCCGACGGCGCGCCGGCAATCCGGCAGAAGGCATAGATGGCGCATTTGCGCATACTCGGCGCCGGGCCCGGCGCAACGATCCAGGACGGCGGCCGGTTCGGCTATCGCCGCTACGGCGTGACGCCGGCCGGGCCGATGGACTGGGTTGCCTTTCGAACCGCCAATCTCGCCCTCGGCAATGCGGCCGACGCCGCGGCCGTCGAGATCGGCCCAGGCGGATTGGAATTGATCGTCGAAGCCGACGCACCGGTCAGCCTCGCCTTTTGCGGCGGCGGCTTTGCCTGGTTTCGCGGCGGCCAATTGGTTGGCGCCGCAGCGCGGTTGTGTTTGGCGCCGGGCGAGATATTGGCTGCGCGGCCGGGCGTGGCCGGCATTTTCACCTATCTCGCCGTCGCCGGGGGATTGCGCACGCCGATCGAACTCGGCAGCCGCGCTACCTATGCGCGTGCCGGCATGGGCGGCCTCAACGGCGGCCTCTTGCGCGCCGGCGATGACCTGCCTCTTGAAGCCAGTACCGGACCTTGCGCCGATGACGCGATGATCGTCGCCCCCTGGTTGCGGCCCGATCCCGACGCGGCCTTGCGCGTCGTGCTCGGCCCGCAAGACGATTATTTCGATCCCGGTGCACGCGATCTTTTCTTCAGCGCGCCATTCCGGGTGGTGGCCGGCGATCGCATGGCCTATCGGCTCGACGGGCCGCCCGTCGCGCATAGCCGCGGCTATAATATCGTCTCCGACGGCGTGGCTTTGGGCGCGATCCAGATCGCGGGAGACAAAAAGCCGCTGGTCCTGATGGCCGATCATCCGCCGACCGGCGGCTATCCCAAGCTCGGCCATGTCGCGCGCGCCGATATCGGCCGTCTCGCGCAATTGCGACCGGGGCGCGCCTGCCGTTTCGCCGAGGTCGGTGCCGAAACCGCCCGCCGGGCGCTGCAAAGACTTGAAGACGAGATTGCGACGACGACAAATTTTTGCCGCCCTTTGCGCCGCCAAGTGGCACTCGCTGGCGTCGCAACGCCCGACCGCACGGCTTGGTCGGCCGCCGGCAATCGCCACCCGCGTTGACTAGACGGGCGCAAACTGGTCTACATCCGCCTCCATCTGGGGTTTTGCTCAACGATTATGACAGATGCTGCCGTCAAGAAACCGGGCTCCGGCATCACGGGCGAATTTGCCGAAAGTCTCGGACTTGTCACGCCTTTAGAGCGAGCTTGGCACTTTCGCGAGTTGATCCGCGCCGTCGTCCGGCGCGAATTGATGGCGCGTTTCAGCGGTTCGATCCTCGGCTGGCTCTGGGCGATCTTCGGGCCGCTGCTGATGCTGTCGGTCTATACGATCATCTTCTCGCATGCCGTCGGCATCCGCAGCCAAACAGCCTCACATGGCGTCGCCAATTATTCGCTGAATATTTTTGTCGGCCTCATCGTCTTCAACCTGTTCGCGGAGCTCGCCTATCGCGCACCCGGCCTGCTGCACGAACACGTGAACTTCATCAAAAAATCGATATTCCCGAGCGAAACCTTGGCTTGGACGGCGGCGATCCGGGCGAGCGTTTATGCCGGAATCAGCTTCTGTGTGTTGCTGTTCTTCACTGTGCTCATTACGCATCAGCTGGCGCCGACCATCCTGCTGCTGCCTTTCGTTTTCGTGCCGTTTTTCCTTTTTCTGCTGGGCGTGTCGTGGTTTCTGATGGCGCTCGGCTCGTTCACCCGCGACGTGATGCATTTGATGGCGTCGATCGTCCCGGTTTTCATGTTCGCGACGCCGATCTTCTATTCCATCGACGATGTGCCGCCGGGCTTGCGCTATGTGTTGCGGATCAATCTGATCGGCGATTACGTCGAGCTCATGCGCGATATCGTGCTGCTCGATCGGCTACCGAATCTCTGGCTCTATCTGGGGACGGTCTTTGTCTCGCTCGTCATCTTCCGCTCCGCCTATCGATTCTACATGCGTTACAAGAATGTCTTCGTCGATGTCATCTGAAGTCGCAATCAGCTGCAAAGGCGTCGGCAAGGCGTTCCAACTTTACTGGCAGGGGAACGACCAGCTTTATCAGGCCCTGTTCGGCCGGTGGAAGCAGTTCTATCATCCGCATTGGGTCTTGCGCGACATCAGCTTCGAGGTCCGTCGCGGCGAGACCTGGGGCATCATCGGCCGCAACGGCACCGGCAAGACGACTTTGCTGCAGCTCATCTGCGGCATCAGCAAGCCGAGCTGCGGCGACATTCAGGTCGCGGGGCGGATTGCACCCATCCTGGCGCTCGGTGCCGGCTTCGATCTCGAATTGACGGGGCGCGAGAATGCACTGATCGGCGGCGCCATTCTCGGCCTGCGCCGCAAGGACATTCTGCCCAAACTCGATTCAATCGCGGCTTTCGCCGACATCGGCGAATTCTTCAATCAGCCGCTTAAAATGTATTCAAGCGGCATGATGGCGCGGCTCGCTTTCGCCGTCTGCGCCCATGCCGATGCCGATATTCTGATCGTCGACGAGGCGCTGTCTGTCGGCGACGCGACCTTCGCCAAGAAATGCGACGATTACATCAAGGATTTCGCTTCGAGAGGAACGATTCTCGTCGTCTCGCACGATCTCAGCACGCTTGAAACCTTGTGCGACAACATCCTGTGGATCGATGAGGGCCATGTCGCCGCCATTGGCCGTCCCGCCGATGTGACCGCAGCCTATCGGCGCGCCTTCAACATCGGCAAGCACGTCAGCGTGCCGCGTCTCGTCGTCTGAGGCGCTCAAAGCCCCGCCTATAGCGAGGCCGTGGCCCCGCTCGGCACGCTGCGGTCACGGCCGCCCTTGCCCTTCACCACAAAGCGCGCTTGCTGGCGCAGGATGAGCGCCAGCGCGACGATAAATTCGAGGCCGATCGCCACAGCGACGAGAAACACAAGGAAGGGATCGCGCCGCACCAAGCTTTCCGTCCCGATCAAGATTCCGATATGAATGACCGGAATTGCGACAAGAGCGGCCATGGTCGTCGCGTTGCGCCCCGTCGTACTCGATAAGGTCAAGACCAGGCCGATCGCCAGCAGTGCGTGCGACAGGGCCATGATCGGAATTCCGAAACGTTTCGCCGCCTCGCTCATCCAGTCGGCGATCATCTCCGTCTGGCCGTTGCGGCCGGGCCATGCGGCGAGGAATTCCGCGCCGGGCATTTCGAAAACGCCGCGCCAGCCGCGCTTGGGCATGCCATTCGTGCCCTGCATGTCCAATTGAATCACATATTGGTCG
>JAJXZN010000073.1 GCA_021780015.1 Pseudomonadota bacterium | reverse complement strand
ATTCGCGTGGTGAAGGAGAAGGGCACCGAGGCGGTAGCCCCGGCGCTGGTCGAAAATTGGTTCACCCGCGGCTATCGCGCCCAACATCCCGAAGAGGTGGAGCGTTTCGAACAGGCGCTCGCCGCCATGAGCGCCGAGGGCTATGCCGGGCTGGCGGCGGCTGTCCGCGATGCCAATTTTCGCGAGGATCTCCACGCGATCAAGCATCCCGTGCTGGTCGTTGTCGGCAAGCACGATCCGATGACGCCGCCGGGCGTCGGAGCCTTGGTCGGCAGCGCCATTCCGGGTGCCAAGACGGTGGCGCTGGAGGCGGCGCATCTGTCCCCCGTTGAGGCCGCGGAAGCCTTTAACGATGCGGTGCTCGAATTCTTGCTCGGCGCCGCCGAGATGGCGGAGTCCGAAGTTCCGAGCGCAGAGGCCCCGGCGGAGCCGCCGCCGAAGAAGCCCCGCAAGCCGCGCGCGCCCAAGCCCAAGCCCCAGCCCGCGCCGGCTGCGACGCATGAGCCGCTCGTGCCTCGCGAGCCTGCGCCGGCCGCAGCGCCGAAGCCGCGCCCACGCCCGGCGCCGAAACCGAAAGCCGAAGAACGAAAAGCGCCTGAACCGGCACCGGCGGCGCAGCCGGCCCGCAAGTCAGCTGCCAAGAAGACCGCCAAGAAAACCGTCAAGAAGCCAGCGCGCAAGGCCGTGGTGAAGAAGCGTGCGGTGAAAAAGGCGGCGGTCAAGAAGACGGCGCGTAAACTCGTCGTCAAAAAGCGCGTCGCGCGCAAAGCCCCCATCAAGAAGAGCCCGGCGCGCAAAGCGGCGGTGAAACGGCGTCCGGTGAAGAAGGCTGTCAAAAAGCCGCTGCGCAAAACCGCCGCGAAGAAAGCTTCCCGTAAGCTGGCGAAACGTCCGGTCAGGAAGGCAGCTGCCAAAAAGACCGGCCGCCGCAACGCCGGGCGGCGGCGCTAGCGGGATCGACGGCCGTGGTCATGACGAGGCTTGCAATCGCGCGAGGATCGGGCGCAGCCGCGCGATGATGATTTCGCGCATGTTGGCGATGTCGAAGAAATAGACGAAGAGACTGTAGATCAGCAGCCCGGCGACGACCTGTCCGAAGAGCGTCAAAAAGCCGGGATTGTGCTGGCGCAGCGGCAAGAGCGCGGCGGCCATGGCGGCGGTCGCGAGCGCGGTGAGCGCGAGGTCGCGCAGGCGCGGCCATTGCGGCTTGGAAAAGCTTGCCATTACGATGAGCGCGACAAGCGCGGCGATATAGGCGCCGGTCTGGGCGATGGCGAGGCTCGAGGCGTCGGGATTCTTCGGCAGGACGATGATCAGCAGCGGATCGACGATGCAGGCAATGACCGCCGCGGCGATCAGGGGCGCGGTGCGCTTGGCAATCTGGAAGATCGGACTGATGCCGAACAGGATCAGCGCCGAGCTGAAAAGGCCCGCCATCATCAGCGTCAGGAGCTTGGCAAACGGGCCGCGGTAGGCGACCGGCACGATGACGTGTTCGATCGAGGGCAGGGTGAGCCAGATACCGGTGCAGGCCGGCAGGACGACGGCGATGACGATCGCCATATTGCGCGCCACCTGGTCCTTGGCCTTGCTCGGGCCGTGCTGATCGTGCAGCGCAACGGCAATCTGGAAGAGCACGACATCGAGCGTCGAGCCGATGGCCTGGATCGCCTTGCTGCCGAGGTCGTAGGCGAGCGAAAACTGTCCCGTCTCGGAGAAACCGTAGAGCGTCGCGACGATGGCCCGGTTGGCCAGGGGGATCGAGAGATAGAGCACATTGGCGAGAACGATCGGCAGCGAATAGGCGAAGATCGATCTGGCGATGGCGAAACTCGCGTGCTGGCGTGTGACGCCGTGGTCGCGCAGCGCTGCGCGGGCGGTGATGATGGCGCCCGATATGCTAATGATGCTGCCGATGAGCGCCATTTTGGCGGAGCCGAAGAGGAAGGCGCCGCCGCCGGTCAGCAGCAGAGCGAGTGCATTCTTGACCAGGACCAGCCGCGTATAGAGCCGGTCGTGGAAGCGGGCGCGAACCAGCGCGGTATTATAATCGAAGACGCCGTTCGAGACGGCGGCGATCAACGCCAGCGCGATCAGCCCGTTCGAGAGCGTGAAATGCACGCCCGAGAGGAACATCAGGCTCGCCGCTACGCCCATCGACAGCGCGATGATGATGAAAGCCGTGTCGAGCGTCGCCCTCAGCGCCGGGTCCTCGGCGCGCACGCGTTCTGAATAGAACCGCGTCGCGCCGAGGCGCAGACAGTCGAAAAAGGCGCATTGCACCGCGATCGCCACGGCGAAGGCCAGCGCGAACCGGCCATACTCCGCCGGCCCAAGAAACTTCGCCACCAGCAGGCCGATGGCGAAATTGCAGAGGATGTTGAAGAAAAAGGCGGCGAGAACCCTCATGCCGGCGGCTCAGCGGCTGGCGATGGGGATGCCGCGGGCGGTGCGGGCGCGGAAATGGTCGGGGCTCGGCATGGTCGTTCGAAGGTTGATCCGTCCTAGACGATTTCTCTTGTGAATATGTTGCCGGCTGGGCGGGACAATGGCGGCGCTTGGCGCCGCGCCGGGCTCATTCCTCGCCTTATCGTCTCACGCGGCTTTGATAAAGCCGCCTTTCCCGGACCCGGCTTTCGGTCTAGGAACGCCCATGGCCAATGACGTGACACTCTCGGCAGCCGCGGCGGCGGGGCTGCTCTCCTTTCTCAGCCCTTGCGTCCTGCCGCTCGTTCCGCCCTATCTCACCTTCATCGCCGGCACGACGATCGAAGATGTGGCGACGGAAAAAGTCGCCCGCGCCCGGCGCGATGTCTTTCTCGCCGCGCTCTTGTTTGTCTTCGGCTTCTCGACGGTTTTCGTGGCTCTGGGCGCCACCGCCTCTTTCTTCGGCGAGGTTCTGCGCGCGCACATCGCCACTTTGTCGCTATTGGCGGGCCTCGCCATCATCGCCATGGGGTTGCATTTCCTTGGCGCCTTTCGACTTGGGCTGCTTTATCGGGAAAAACGGATCGATGTGCAAAAGCCGCTCGGCCTCTGGGGCGCCTATGTCATGGGCCTCGCCTTCGCCTTCGGCTGGACGCCCTGCATCGGGCCGATTCTGGCCGCCATTCTGGCGATCGCCGCTACGGAAGCCACCGCGGCCCGCGGCGCCGGGCTTCTGGCGGTCTATTCGCTCGGGCTCGGCATTCCGTTTTTGCTGGCGGCGGCGGCGCTCGGCCCCTTCCTTGGATTTCTGAAAAAGTTCCGTGCCCATTTCGGCACGGTCGAGCGGGTCGTCGGCGTCCTGCTGATCGCGACGGGCATCGCCTTCCTCACCGGCACGATGCAGAACCTGTCCTTCTGGCTTCTGCAGGCCTTTCCGGGACTCGCCAAGATCGGTTGATCCAAGATCGGCAGATGCAGAAATGACGGATCACGGCGTCAGAGCGCCATATTCGAGCTCATCTTCATAGCCGCGCTTCCAGATAAAGATCGCATAGTCCGGCCGCGTGACATCGCCCTTCGCGTCATAGGTCAGCGTGCCGAGAACGGTTGCGAACGGGCGGCCCGAATGGATCGTCTTGCCGATCGCGGCCGCGTCGAACTTGCCCGCCGCTTGTGCAGCCTCGGCAAGCACTTGCACGGCCGCATAAGCGTAGAGCGTGAAGACTTCCGGATCGATATTGCGGGCGCGAAATTCCTTGACGACCGCTGCCGCGGCTGGCCGCTGGCGCGGGTCGGGCGGGAAGGTCATCAGCGTGCCTTCGACGGCGCCGCCGCCGGCCAGCGCGAATTCATCCGAGGCGATGGCATCGCTGCCGATCAGCACCGCCTGCACGCCTTCGCTGCGCATCTCTTTCACAAGCAAGCCGGCATCGGTGCCATCGCCGCCCCAAAAGACGAAATCGGCGGCTGAATTTTTGATCCGACCGACGAGCTTGCCGTAATCCTTCGTCCCCTTGTCGATGCCGGCATAAAGCACATCCGCAATGCCGGCTTTGGCGAGCCTCGCGCGCAGATCGTCGGCGAGCCCTTTGCCGTAAGCCGTATTGTCGTAAAGGATCGCGATCCTTTTGCCGGCCTGCGCTTCCAGGAATTTGGCGGCGACGGCGCTCTGCTGATCGTCACGCCCACAGGTACGAAACATCAGATCGAGGCCGCGTTCGGTGATCTGCGGATTGGTCGCAGAGGGCGTGATGTCGAGAATGCCGTGGTTGGCATAGATCTCCGACGCGGCCAGCGTGATGCTCGAATAAAAATGTCCGACGACGAAGGAAATCTTCTCCGCGACGAAGCGGTTGGCGAGGGAAATTCCCTGCTTCAGGTCGCCGCGATCGTCACCCGCCACAATTGCGAGTCTCTGGCCGAGGACGCCGCCCTTGGCGTTGAGATCGGCAACCGCCTGTTCGACGCCCTGGCGCAATTGCGTGCCGAACACGGCGTCGGGGCCGCTGAGCGGTGCCGCGAGCCCGATTCTGACTTCGGCC
>JAJXZN010000232.1 GCA_021780015.1 Pseudomonadota bacterium | reverse complement strand
TGGTGAAAAACGGCACATTCGCCTCGCCGGCGATGGCGCGCGCGAGCAAGGTCTTGCCGGTGCCGGGCGGACCGACCAGCAGCACGCCGCGCGGAATCCGCCCGCCGAGCCGCTGGAACTTCTGCGGATCGCGCAGGAATTCGACGATTTCCTGCAAATCCTCCTTGGCCTCGTCGACGCCGGCGACATCCTCAAAGGTGATGCGCCCGTGCGCCTCGGTCAGGAGCTTCGCCTTGGATTTGCCGAAGCCGAGCGCCTTGCCGCCAGCGCCCTGCATCTGCCGGGTGACGAAAATCCACATGCCGACAAAGGCGATGATCGGCAGACCGTTGATCAGCAGCGTCAACAGCCAGCTATTGCCGTCGGACGGCGGCTTGGCGTTGATCGTCACGCCATTCTTGACCAGATTCTGCACCAGCGACGGATCGTTGGGCGTATAGGTCTCGAAGGCCTTGTCGTTTTTCAGATGGCCCGACACCTCGCTGCCGACGATCGTGACCTCGCGGACCTGGCCGGCCTGGACGTCGCTCAGGAACTCGCTGAAGCTAATGCTGTCGGCCGCCGTCTGCCGCTGGCCCGGGTTGTAGAACAACATCACGAGCGCGACGACGAGCAGAAAAATGATGACCCAGAGCGCAAAATTCCTGAAATTCGGATGCATTCTTTAACTCGCGACAGACACTCATCCCGGGGGATAAACGGCCTGCTTAATGAGGCGCTCCTAGCGGCGCACGTCCAACCAATGTAGGCGCGGCCGCAGGGGTTGCCAAGGTAGCCTAACTTACAGCACGGCGGCGCCCGCCGGCCAATCGGAAGCTTTGGCGGTAGCGGACTCTCGACCACGCCGCCGCGGCTTTTCCCGCTGCAAGGTCAATAATCCGTCGGCCCTTAAGGAAAATCCCACGCCGCCAAGCGTGCGATGCCAGTGCGCGCCGGTCCTCAATGCCGCATAGAGGTCTTGCGCCAGACTTTCGAGCCGCTCGAGCCGCGGCGGCCGGCCGCTCCCCAAGGCTGCGATTTCGGCCGCGATGACGCGCAACAGAATCTCCGCCGGCAAATGGCGCAGCGACGCAGCAGCGATGTGAAATCCGTCATTTACCGGAATCTTTTCGAGCTTTGTGCCGGCCTGCTCCGCTTGCGCGGCCAAGGCCTGCTCGGCGCGGCGCGCCCGGCGGCCGAGCCGGGCCCAGCCTGCGGCATCAAGCCCGGCCTCTTCGAGAAGTGGAAGAAGCGCGCGCAAACGCGTGCGCGCAAAAGCGGAATTTTCATTGGAAGGGTCGCGGATATAGGGCTGCGCGCAAGCCTCGCAATAAGCCACCAGCGCCTTCTTCGAAATGTTGAGCAGCGGCCGGTAAAGCATGATCCCGGCTTGCTTTGTCTCGCTCTGCATGCCGGCGAGACCGGCAATGCCGCTGCCGCGCAGCAGCCGGAACAAAATCGTCTCGGCCTGATCGTCGGCATGATGCGCGGTCAAAAGATAGTCAGCCCCCAGCGAATGCGCATGGGCACGCAGCAGCGCGTAACGCGCAGCCCGCGCCCGCTCCTGGATGCGGCTCTGGGGCTTGGCGCCCTGCCAGAGCAGGATTTCATGCGACAATCCCAGCGTGCTCGCCCAGCGCCCCACGGCCTCGGCCTCGGCGTGCGATTCGGCCCGCAGCCCATGATCGACCGTCGCGACGAAAATCTGCGCGCCGCCATCGGCTCCGCCCTGCTCGAGCCAAAGGGCGGCCAATCGCATCAAGGCGACCGAATCAGGGCCGCCCGACACCGCAAGCAGCGCCCGCCGTCCGGCGAGCGACGCGAAAAGCCTGGTCAGCTCGGCTGGCCCAATCAACGGCTTCTTTTCGTTTAAGCGCCGCATTTCGCCCGCTGCGCGTCGCGCGCCGCTGCCTTCACCGCGGCCGCGGCGCTCGGATATTTATGAGGCACTTCATTGAAAGCGGCGCAGGCCTCGTCCTTATTGCCCAAAGCGCGCAGCGATTCGCCGAGCCTCAACATGGCTTGCGGCGCCCGCGTCGAATCCGAGTAACTGGTCGAGATCTTCAGGAATTGCTCGGCCGCCTCGCGCGCCCGCCCGCGCGCCGCATAGGATTCGCCGAGAAAATAGAGCGCTTCAGCGGTCAGCCGGGTTTTCGGATTCTTGTCGAGAAATTCCGAAAAACCGCGCTGGGCGTTGTCATAGTCCTTCTGCTTGAAATAGCCGAGCGCCGCGTCGAACGCCTGCCGTGGCGAATTCACCTCGGCGCTGGCGAGCATGGTGCCGGACGGCGTCGTGACGCCGCCCGCCGGCGCAGCCGGGGCGGCCGGGGGCGTGTAGGCGCTTTGCAAGTTCATCGGCGCATTCGGGTCGCCGCTCGAATTGCCGCCACCCGAATTGCCGCCGCCATTGTCCGCGACCGGCGGCGGCGAACTCTCGCCCGCGCCAAGTGGCCTTGGTGCGCCGGGCGCGTCGGGATGCGATGTCGGGTCGAAAGCATCGTTCCGGCCCGGGTGCGACGTGTCGCCGGTTGCCACGGCCGTCCCGCCCGCGTCCTGGTCGGCCGGCGGCGTGCTGTCGGCATCGGTCGGTGTCACCGGCGGCACCTCGGCGGGGCTCGCCTCGCTATGCCGCATCGGGCGGCCGCCATGGCTCTCTTGGAACCTGAAATCAACGTCTTGCTCGAATTTCTTGAGCTGGTCTTGGAGCTGACGGTTTTGGAACTGCATCTGCTGGATTTGACCCGTCATTTGGCGGATCTGATCCTCGAGCCGCTCGACCCGCACGAGAAGGCTCGAGTCCGAACCGCCGCCGCCCGGCGCATAGCCGCCGCCGTTGTCTTGAGAATCGCCGCCACCGACATTATCCGGCGGCACGCCATAATTTTGCGCGAACTGCTGCGGGGCGGGCTGCGCCAGGCTGGGCGAGGCCGCGGCCAGGATCATTGCGCCGGCCAGGGCCAAAACCAGTTCGTTCAATCGAGTCATGCTGGAAATCCAAATTCGCTCGCCGCCATCATAATCCACAGTTCGACCAAAGTTAGATTTTTCGGCAGAAATTCGCCGCAAGCGCACCGAAGACAATTTCGGCGCAATTTGCCTGCGATTGTAACGCGCGGCCAATTTTGGTTAGTATTGGGGATCAGACTGCGAATGGGTTAGATGTTGCGCCGGCGTTCGCCGGATTTCGCCCGTCTCAGGGCCGGGGTTGAGCCCAGGCACATTGCCGCCCCGCGACGCAGGAGCATCAAGGTTTGGGTAAGCATTTCGGGACCGATGGAATCCGCGGCCTCGCCAATAAGGTCATTACGCCCGAATTGGCGATGAAAGTCGCGCAGGCGACGGGTATTTTGTTCCAGCGCGGCGAACACCGCCATCGCGCCGTCATCGGCAAGGACACCCGCCTCTCCGGCTATATGATCGAAACCGCCATGGTTGCGGGCTTTACCTCGGTGGGAGTCGATGTCCTGCTGCTCGGGCCGATGCCGACGCCGGCCGTCGCCATGCTCACCCATTCGATGCGCGCGGATGTCGGCGTGATGATCTCGGCCTCGCATAATCCTTTCGAGGACAATGGCATCAAGCTGTTCGGCCCGGACGGTTATAAGCTGTCGGACGAGGTTGAAGCGCGGATCGAGGCGATTCTCGACGGCGAGCAGCCGCTGAAGCTGTCGAAGCCCGGTGATCTCGGCCGCGCCATGCGCGTCGAAGGCGACCGCGCCCGTTATATCGAATTCGCCAAGCGGACCCTCATCGGCAATACCTCCTTCGAAGGGCTGCGCATTGTCGTCGATTGCGCCAACGGCGCCGCCTATAAGGTCGCCCCCGAGGCGCTCTGGGAGCTTGGCGCCGAGGTCTTCACCATCGGCGACGCGCCGGACGGCTTCAACATCAACCGCGATGTCGGCTCGACCGCGCCCAAGGCGCTGGTCAATAAGGTCCGCGAAATGCGCGCCGATGTCGGCATCGCGCTCGACGGCGACGCCGACCGGGTGATCATTGTCGACGAGCGCGGCAAGATCGTCGATGGCGACCAGCTCATGGCGGCGATTGCCGAAAGCTGGCAACAGGACGGACGCCTGTCGCGGCCGGGCATCGTCGCGACACTCATGTCGAACCTCGGCTTCGAACGCTATCTCGCCGGCATCGGCCTCGCCCTCGCCCGCACCCCGGTCGGCGACCGCTATGTCCTCGAACATATGCGCGAACACGGCTTTAACCTCGGCGGCGAGCAATCCGGCCACATCATCCTCAAAGACTATTGCACCACCGGCGATGGCCTGGTTGCGGCTCTGCAATTGCTCGCCATCGTCAAGCGGCGGGAAAAACCGGTGAGCGAGGTTTGCCATCGGTTCGAGCCGGTGCCCCAGGTTTTGAAGAACGTGCGATTCCGGGTCGGCCAGCCGCTGGAGGAAGAGCGTGTGTCCCGCGCCATCGAGGACGCCCGCCGCAAGCTCGGCAATAACGGCCGGCTGGTAATCCGGCCCTCGGGCACCGAGCCGGT
>JAJXZN010000109.1 GCA_021780015.1 Pseudomonadota bacterium | reverse complement strand
CCAGCGGCGTATCGGCGAAAGCGACGAGAATATCGTCATAGCCCCCGGCGATCGCCGCTTTCGCGGCCAGTACGGCATGCGCCGTGCCGAGCGCCGGCGATTGCACGAAGATCTCGACGTCGGGCGCGAGTGCCTTCGCCTCTTTCACCACGGCTTCGTGGCCCGGCGCAACGACGAGGGCGACGCGTTCGGCCCCCGCCGCGGCGACCGCGGTCAGCACATGCGCGAGCAGAGAACGTCCGGCAAGCTCATGCAGCACTTTCGGCCGCGCCGAGCGCATCCGCTTGCCCTCGCCGGCCGCGAGCACGATTGCCAGGCAGGTGCGCTTCTGCGCCTTCATCGGTTCACTCGCTGCAAGCAAGACATCGTCCGCACATGCTCCTGCCGGGCGGGACCCCACGCGCTATACATGAGACCAGACGCTAAATCCAAATTTCGAAATGTCCGCGATCGGCGCAAAACACATCTCGCTGATTCTCAAACGCTTTTGAAGGGTTCTAAATGGAGCAGGCGGTCCTTGCCGTCTTAAGAACCGCTCATATAGTAGAGTGCAACGCCGGCAGGCCGTGAGGACTTGCCTTTCGCAAATATCGTTGGTGCGGCCTTCTTTGAGAGCGCGCCGGAAAAAGGTCCGCCTTGGTCGCTGCACTCATCATCGTCTTCCGCGAAGTCGTCGAAGCCGGCCTTGTCGTCGGCGTTGTCTTGGCCGTAACCCAAACCGTGCCGCACCGGTTACGCTATGTCTTCGGCGGCATCGCCGCGGGGATCGCCGGCGCCGGCATCGTCGCCCTCTTCACCGGCTTCATCGCCGAGGCGCTCGCCGGGACCGGTCAGGAAGTCCTCAACGCGTCGGTTCTCTCGATCGCCGTCGTCATGCTGACCTGGCACAATGTCTGGATGGCACGCCATGGCCGCGAGATGACGCAGGAATTGAGCGCATTCGGCGAGCAGGTGAGCCGCGGCTCGAAATCGCTGATGGCGCTCGCCATCGTCGTCGCCGTCGCGGTGCTGCGCGAGGGCTCGGAGATCGTGCTTTTCCTCTATGGCGTTTTGGTCTCGGCCGGCACGACGGTGCTCAGCGTCTTCATCGGCGGTCTGCTCGGACTGCTCGGCGGCGGGGCTGTGGCTTATCTCACCTTCCGCGGCCTGATCACCATTCCGATGCGCTATCTTTTCCGCGTGACGACGCTGCTGATCTCCTTCATCGCCGCCGGCATGGCCTGTCAGGCGGTGGGCTTTCTCGATCAGGCCGACATCGTCACGGCACTCGACCGCACGGTCTGGGACACGTCCTGGCTCCTTGCCGACAATTCCTGGCTTGGCCGTATCGCCCATACTTTGCTTGGCTATACGGATCAGCCGACGCAATTGCAGCTCATCGTTTATGTGGGCGTGCTGGCAGCGATCTTCATCCTGATGAAGGTCTTTGCCCCGCCGCGGCGGCCACAGGTCCAGCAATTGGCGACGAATTAACCTTTAATCCTCGGGGATTCGCCGGCTGCGGCCATTTGCATGGCGGCAAAGGCTTGTAATCCGTTTGCATCCTGCCGATATCGAGGCTAAAGAGCGGTTAGGACCGACAGATTCGCTCCGTGGAGCGGGTTCCCGATTTCTCCCTCAGGCGCCAGATTTGCCGCTCGGTCCACTCCGGAAGGCCGGAATGCGCCTCGGGTATCGCGCAATGCTCACCTCCCCCAACAAGCTGAGCCATATGCGCCGTTTTCAGGATCGATATGACTTTTAGAGAACTGGGTCTCAGCGAGAAGGTTCTACAGGCCGTAGAAGCTTCCGGTTACACCAAACCTACACCCATCCAAGCCAAGGCCATTCCCGAAGCGCTCGCCGGTCGCGACGTGCTCGGCATTGCCCAGACCGGCACCGGCAAGACCGCCGCGTTCACCTTGCCGATGCTCTCGCGCCTCGAACAGGGCCGCGCCCGGGCCCGCATGCCGCGCACCCTGATCCTTGAGCCGACGCGCGAATTGGCCGCGCAGGTCGAAGAAAGCTTCGGCCGCTACGGCGTCAATCACAAGCTCAACGTTGCGCTGCTGATCGGCGGCGTCTCCTTTGGCGACCAGGAAGCGAAGATCATGCGCGGCGCCGATGTGCTGATCGCGACGCCTGGCCGCCTGCTCGACTTCGCCGAGCGCGGCAAGCTGCTTCTGACCGGCATCGAGATCCTGGTGATCGATGAAGCCGATCGCATGCTCGACATGGGCTTCATTCCGGATATCGAGCGCATCTGCAAACTGGTGCCCTTCACCCGTCAGACGCTTTTCTTCTCGGCGACCATGCCGGCCGAAATCGTCCGCCTCACCGAAGCCTTCCTGCACAATCCGGTCCGCATCGAGGTCGCGCCACCGGCGTCGACCTCCACCACAATCGCGCAGGCGCTGGTCGCCTCCCTGCCGGGCCCCGCCAAGCGCGAGACGCTGCGCCGGCTCATCGGCGCGGCGGATAATTTCAAGAACGCAATCATCTTCTGCAACCGCAAGCGCGATGTTGCGATCCTGCATAAGTCGCTGCAGAAGCACGGCTTCCGTGCCGGCGCGCTGCACGGCGACATGGACCAGCGGGCGCGCATGGCGTCGCTCGAAGCCTTCAAAAACGGCGACGTCGATCTGATCGTCTGTTCGGATGTCGCGGCGCGCGGCCTCGATATTCCCGACGTCAGCCACGTCTTCAATTTCGACGTCCCGGTCCATGCCGAGGATTATGTCCACCGCATCGGCCGCACCGGCCGTGCCGGCAAGCAGGGCATTGCGATCTCGATCGTCACCCGCGCCGACCAGAAGCATCTCGCCGAAATCGAAAAGCTCATCGGCCGCGCCATCGGCTGGCAGAACGGCGCAGCGCTCGACTCGCTTTCGGCCGACGATGAAGCGGCGCTGGAATCGCACGCGCCGCGGCAGCGCGAGCATCGGGGTCAGCGGCGCTCAGAAGCCGGCGGTCGGCAACACGCGCCGCGTGAGCGCGGGCAGCGCGATCACGGCGCGCGCGAGCAGCACGGCAAGCGTCCGCACGACGCCCCGCAGGCGCCGAAATCGAACGGTCATACGACGAAACCCGAGCGCGGCCATCGGCCGGAGCGCGGCCAGTTTCGCGATCACGACGATCGGCCCGTAGTCGGCATGGGCGATCACACGCCGAGCTTTCTACTGCGTCCGGTGAAATTGAAGCCGCGGGTCGTCGAAGAGGCGGAGTAAGTCAGCCGGCCGCGTTGGCGCGGCGGGCTTCTTCGATTTGCGCTTCGCTGGCCGGCGCCAGCGCGACGGATTCGCCGCAGCCGCAGGCGCCCGTCTGGTTCGGGTTGTTGAAGGTAAAGCCCGAGCCGATCCTATCCGTCTGGAAATCCATCTCGGTGCCGAAGAGGAACATCAAGGCCTTCGGATCGATGATGATCTTGACGCCCTTGTCTTCGATCACTTCGTCATAGGGGCCGATCTCCGCGGCATAGTCGAGCGTATAGGACATGCCGGCGCAGCCGCCGTTCTTGACACCGATGCGCAGCCCGGCGATCGGCCGGTCGCCGATCAACGTACGGACCCGATCAGCCGCCGCTTCGGTCAAAGTCATAATCGGAAACTTGGCTTTCGCCATCGTCATCTCCTTGGCGCTCCAGCATCATATAGGAATGCGGGTGCCTCTTCGCATCAATAGAAGTCGAGCGCGATCCGTGCCTGGGTCGACATCCGGCTTTGGTCCCAGGGCGGATCGAAGACCATGTTGACTTCGACCGAGGAGACGCCGCCGACCGCGCCTACCGCGCTCTCGACCGATTGGATCAGTTCGCCCGCGACAGGGCAGCCCGGCGCCGTCAGCGTCATGTCGATCAGCACTTTGCGGCTGTCGTCGAAGACGGCGCAGTAGATCAGCCCCAACTCATAGATGTCGCAAGGGATCTCCGGGTCGTAAACGGTCTTGAGCGCGGCGACCGTCTCTTCGGTCAGTCGGGCGCGCTCTTCCGGCGTAATGGCCGGCGCGAAGAACCATTGCGGCTCGTTCGGCGAAGTCGGTTCGATGGCCGCGGTTCCGGCGGGTGCGGGCTGCACGGCCGGGCTCTGCGCTTCGGTGATCATATCCTCAGGCAAAGAGACCCTCCGCCTTCTGTAGCGATTCGATGAACTTATCGACCTCTTCGAATGTATTATACATGGCGAAGGAGGCGCGGCATGTCGAGGTCACCCCGAAGCGCGTCAGCAGCGGCTGAGCGCAATGCGTCCCGGCTCGGACGGCCACGCCATCGCGGTCGATAATGGTCGCGACATCGTGCGGATGCGCGCCCCGGAGATTGAAGGCAAGAATTGCGCCCTTGCCGTTGGCGCGGCCGAAGACGCGCACCGAATTCAGCCGCGAAATCCGCTCATGCGCATAATGGCTCAGCGCCGTCTCATGGGTATGGATCCGCGCCCGGCCGATGTCGCGCATATAGTCGAGCGCCGCGCCGAGGCCGACCGCCTCGACGATCGGCGGCGTACCGG
>JAJXZN010000142.1 GCA_021780015.1 Pseudomonadota bacterium | reverse complement strand
CTGCATGTTTTCCGCCCTGACGCGCGGCGCCAGCTTGGCCGCAGCGAGCGGCGCGCCGACAAGACAGACTATGACGCCAAGCAGACTTAACCCGCGGAGCGTCTGGCCGGTCGTCAAACCGAGAAGTGCAGTGACGACGGCATAGCTCGTTATCAGCGGCGCGACGAGAGCAGCCGGCCCGATCGTAAAGGCGCGAATCAGCGCCAGCGCGCCCACCACATTGCATGAGACGGCGGCAAGCCCATAGACCCAAGCCGACAGAGGCGCACCGCTCGCGGAGGCTCGCAATGCGGGGCTCGCCAGCAGCAGCAGGCTTACGGCGACAAAGCCCGCCGCTTGGGTGAAAAAGGCGGTTCTGCGCAGGCCTACGAGGCGCGCCGCGCCGCCTGCCAGATAGTCGGCAATCCCCCAGCCGAGCGCTGCGAGAAGCCCCATGAGCACGGCCGTCATCGCGCCGTCCCCCAAGCGATTTCCGCGGCGGCGCCGATCGATCGCGACAAAAACCTCATGTCATTGCCTGCCTTCCGGGCGTCCCCCAGCCGGACGAAAGTGTCGCGCCTTCGGCAACATTCCGACGGCGCGCGCCAGCTCCGCCACTTCGCGCGGCGCGGATAACTTTGCGTGCGCTGAGTGCGGCGAGCCAGTCTCGGTCGCCAAAGAGATTCCATTAGAGCGTTGATTTGATTGGTGGAGCCAGGCGGAATCGAACCGCCGACCTCTTCAATGCCATTGAAGCGCTCTCCCAACTGAGCTATGACCCCATGCCTTTGCGCCGCTCAAATCTTTGGGTGGATTTGAGAGCCGGTTTGGCCGGCGCGGAGCGGCTATATAGACGCAATGGCTGGCCGCCACAAGCAGCCATTGACGTGCATCGGCCGGTTGGCAACCGCACCGAGGTGTTGCGCTTTAAGGTTCTTCATCCGGCGCGATATCGCCGTCGATCAGGCCGGAGACGTCGTCGCTGTCCTCTTCTTCCTCTTCGAGGAAGGTATCATCATCATCGCCGCCCTCGTCCTCGATCTCGACGTCGTCCTCTGCCGTGGTTTCGAGAGCCGCTTCGCCCGCTTCGACTTCGTCGAGCGAGACGATTTCGACGCCCGTGTCGGCCTCTTCCTCATCCTTTTCGGCCGGAGCGGCGCGGGCCACGCGCGCGGCGACCTGCTGGACGGTGCCGCATTTCGGGCAGACGACGGGGCTTTTGTTCAGGTCGAAGAATTTCGTGCCGCAGTTCTGGCAGGTATGCTTGTTGCCGAGCTCGGGTTTCGCCACTTTGGGGCCTCTGGAAAAATCGTTGGGCGCCGTTTGGCGGACGGGTGTCGCCACAACCGCCAATCGGCGCGCTTGCGGCTCCGTTAGTAAGCCCTAGGGCGCCTGTCAATTGGAACTTCACCGGTCGATCCGCAAGGCTGGGCATAAGGCGCGAGGTGATCTTTTCGCCTTTCGAAAGGTCGAATTGGCCCATGACTTTCCCCCAAACCACGTGTTACGAGCGGCCAAACACATTTGCGAGACCGTTTGCCTGGCTTGGAGGGATTTTGGCAGTTTCCGTAAGCGTTTCGCCGCCGGCCGCGGCCGTCCGTGCGGCGCCGGGCGGCCCGCTCAAAGGCCGCTTGCGGCCGCCGGGCGACAAATCGATCTCGCATCGTGCCTTCATTCTCGGGCTTCTCGCGGTTGGACGCACCGAGATCGAAGGCCTGCTTGAGGGCGAAGATGTCCTCCACACCGGAGAAGCCTGCCGTGCTTTGGGGGCGCGGATCGAGCGGCACGGTGCGGGGGCTTGGCGGGTTGAAGGCGTGGGCCTTGGCGCCCTGCTCGAACCGCGCGGCACACTTGATTTTGGTAATGCCGGCACCGGCACGCGGCTGATGATGGGGGTCGTCGGCGGCCATGGAATCACCGCCGAATTCGACGGCGACGCCTCGTTGCGCAAGCGGCCGATGCGCCGCGTCCTCGATCCGCTGACGCTGATGGGCGCTGAAGTCCTGGCGCAAGGCGAAGGCGGACGCTGTCCGATTCTCTTGCAAGGCACGCCCGAGCCGCTGCCCATCGAATATCGCACCGCGGTCGCCTCGGCGCAGATCAAGTCCGCCGTGCTGCTCGCGGGTCTCAATTCGCCCGGCCGGACGGTTCTGATCGAGCCGCAGGCGAGCCGCGACCATACCGAGAAAATGCTCGCCCATTTCGGTGCAGTGGTTGCCAGCGAACCTTTTGGCCCGGAGGGCCGCAAAATCAGCCTCGAAGGACGGCCGGATCTGCGGCCTGCGCGCATTGTCGTGCCGGCCGATCCGTCCTCGGCGGCGTTTCCCCTGGTGGCGGCGCTGATCGTGCCGGGCTCGGATCTGGTCATCGAAGGCATGATGATGAACCCGCTGCGTATCGGCCTGCTGCAGACGTTGCTTGAAATGGGCGCACGGATCGACGTTCTCGATCGCCGCGCCGAGGGCGGCGAGAGCGTCGCCGATCTGCGGGTGCGCGGCTCGGATTTGCGCGGCGTCGATGTGCCGGCAGCGCGCGCGCCGTCGATGATCGACGAATATCCGATCCTTGCCGTCGCTGCGGCTTTTGCGTCCGGTGAGACGCGCATGCGCGGTCTTTCCGAACTGCGGGTCAAGGAATCCGACCGTCTCGCGGCGATTGCGGCGGGGCTCGCGGCCGCTGGGGTTGAAAGCGCCATCGAGGGCGACGACCTGATCGTTGCGGGCCGCGGCGGGCATGTGCCGGGCGGCGGCGTCGCTGCAACCCATCTCGACCACCGCATTGCGATGAGCTTCCTCTGCCTCGGCCTTGCGGCCGAGCGCGGCATGGCGATCGACGATGCGGCGATGATCGCGACGAGCTTCCCGGCCTTTCAGGCCTCGCTTGCCAGCCTCGGGGCGCGCTTTTCATGATCGTTGCGATTGACGGGCCGGCGGCTTCCGGCAAAGGCACTTTGGCGCGCCGCCTCGCCGTTTATTTGAACTTGCCGCATCTCGATACGGGCCTGCTCTATCGCGCGACGGCCCGGACGCTGATCGAGCATGGGCAAAACCTCACCGATGTGCGGGCCGCGGTGGCGGCCGCGCGGGGTCTGTCGCTCACCGACTTCGATCCGCGCCTTTTGCGCGGCCGCGATATGGGCGAGGCAGCCTCGATCGTCGCGGCGATCCCGGAGGTGCGCCAAGCCCTCGTTGATCTGCAGCGCGATTTTGCGGCGCGGCCGGGCGGGGCGGTGCTCGACGGGCGCGACATCGGCACGGTGATCTGCCCGCACGCCGAGGTTAAAATCTACGTGACGGCGACGCCGGAGACGCGCGCCACACGCCGGGCGCTGGAATTGAAGAGCCAGGGCGAAATGGTCGATTATCCGGCGATTTTGGACGAAATCCGCCGCCGCGACGCCCGCGACGCCTCGCGCGCCACGGCGCCCCTGCGCCCGGCGACGGACGCGGTGGAACTCGACACCACCGATCTCGACATCGAAGCCGCCTTCAACAAGGCGCTAGCAATCGTAGAGGCTGGAAAAGAGCGTCATTCTTTCAACAATTGACCGGAATAAACGATCGGTCCCGTCGGGGCGCCGCTTGGCGAGCCGCCCGGCGGCTCGACGGAAACGGCGAAATTCGCCTTCTCGATGGGGGCGCTCTCGGGGAGAGGGATATTCCGCTCAGTTTTGTCGATGAGCCCCATCGACTTAGGCGATAGGCCACTGCCGATATACCAAAGCTCCAGGCTGCGGCCTTGCGGCACATCAGTGGCGACCGGACGGACGAAAACGGTGCGCGTCGCGAGATCGACGCGGATGATGAGCGCGGGCTGGTCGCCGCTGCGATTGACGACGGCGATATAGCTGCCCTGCGGCTCGTTGTGGGCGATGAGCGCGCGATCGATGCTGAAAGCTGCGAGGCCAGCGGCGATCGCGCCGGCCAGAAGCGCGCCTAGGCGCCAGCGGTTGCGCGATCGGCGCAGCAGGAGAAGCACTGGAGCCATATTGTCGGAAGGCGCGGCCAGCGCCTGCGCGATCGCGTGCCAGATATGCGCCGGAGGTGCGACCTCGCCGAGTGCGACGTTGAGCGGCGCAAGTCGGCGCTGCCAGACTTCGACCGCGCGCTGCGCCGAGGCGTTGCTTTTCATCAGCGCCTCGAAGGCGCTGCGTTCTTCCGCCGAAAGCGTGCCAAGAACATATTCGGCGGCTTGCATATCGATTTCGCCGGTCATGTCGTCGCTTCCAGGCAGGACTTCAGAAGGGCGAGGCTGCGGTGCAGCCACGTCTTGATGGTGCCGACGGGGCGGCCGAAACGGTTGGCGAGTTCTTCACGCGAATAGCCCTCGTAATAAGCAAGCAGAATGCAGGCGCGGGCCTGCTCTTCAAGCGTTTCGAGGCAATGTTGCAACGCGGCGAGTTCCGTCATCTGTTCTTCGCCGCCGGCCGTGTCGGCAATATTGGCAAAAATATCCGCCGTCTCCGTTGCGGCTGGTTCCGCGGGATTTTTCCTGCGCAAAATATC
>JAJXZN010000008.1 GCA_021780015.1 Pseudomonadota bacterium | reverse complement strand
TTGCAGAGTGGATGCAGGAAATCCGGCGAGCCTGCCACGGCCGCCGCCGGCAGATCGCCACCCGAGACGAGCTGCCCTGCACCATAGACATCGCCAGCGACCGCTTCGAGAAGCTGCGCACGCTGCGCCACGCCTGTTGCGATCTCCTGCCACTCCGCCGCTTCGATCAGCAAGGGCAAATGGCTGAGCGGCCAGGCGCGCTCGCTGGTGTCGCCATAGGCGCGATAGGAGACGCCGGTGTCGCGGATGTTGCGGTCGGCGGTGGCAAAACGGCGGTCGATCTCGGCGGCGCCGAGTTCGCTCAACGCGTGAAAAAACTTCACCCAATGCGATCGCGGCCGGCCATCGGCGCCGATGAATTCGTCCGGTACATTGGCGAGCGGGCGATAGCCGGCGACAAGCGACCGAAATCGCGCTTCGGCTGTTTCATCCGGGGAAGATGAGGCGCGCATCGTCATGATTTGGGCCGGAAGGATTTGATGAAGGTCGGGTCCGTCTCAAGCCGCGCCGCGCCGATCAGATCGAGGCAATAGGGCACGGCCGGGAAGACGGCATTGAGACATGTTTCGATCGCCGCCGGCTTGCCCGGCAGGTTGATGACGAGGCAGGGGCCGCGATGCGCGGCGCGCTGGCGCGAGAGGATCGCGGTCGGGACGTCCTTGAGGCTTTCGGCGCGCATCACTTCGCCGAAGCCCGGCAGCTCGCGCGGCGCCGCGGCCAGCGTCGCCTCCGGCGTCAGGTCGCGCGGCGAAGGTCCGGTGCCGCCGGTCGTCAGGATCAGATCGCAGCCCTCGTTGTCGGCGAGATCGATCAGCGTATCGCGCACGGATTCAAAGCCATCCGGGATGACCTTGTGCATGATCGCGAAGCGCGAGGTCAGAATGCGGTTCAAATAGGCAACGATCGCCGGACCACTTTCGTCCTTGTAGAGGCCTTGGCTCGCCCGGTCGGAGACGGTGACGACGCCGATCAGCGCTGTATCTTTGGCTTTCACTGGCATTTTAACTTTGTTCGATCGGTGTTCCCGCAGGATGGTTGGCTCATGCAATTGTCATTCTCGGCGTGCAGCGCCGGCGCCAATGGCGCGCGCCATTTCGACGAATTCGCTCGGCATCATGATGATGGTCATCGAATTCTGCTCGGCGCCGACCTCGGTGATCATCTGCATGCGGCGCAGTTCAAGGCCGGCGGGACTTTGCATAATGGTTTCCGCCGCCTGACGTAAGAGCCGCGCCGCATCGACCTCGGCCTCCGCCTTGATCTGCCGCGCGCGCTTTTCGCGCAAGGCTTCGGCCTCCTGCGCCATGGCGCGCTGCATGGTTTCGGGGATTTCGACGTCCTTCATCTGCACGCGCTCGACCTTCACGCCCCAAGGCTCGGTCACAACATCTATCATGCTCTGCAAGGCTTCGGAGACCGCGGCTTGTTCTTTCAACACTTCGTCGAGCGAATGCTGGCCGATCACATTGCGCAAGGCGGTCACGGCCACTTGCACGACGCTGTTGCCGACGTCGGTGACTTCGATGACCGCAAGTTTCGGATCGATGATGCGCCGCCAGATGACGGCATTGATCTTGATCGGCACATTGTCGCGGGTGATGGCCTCCTGCGGCTCGACCGCCGTCGTCTGCGTGCGCAGATCGACTTTCACCTGCCATTCGACGAAAGGGATCAGGAAATAAAGCCCGGGCCCCACCGTGCGCACGTAGCGGCCGAGCCGGAAGACGACGGCGCGCTCATATTGGTTCGCGACTTTGCAGGTCGCGAAGAAGAAGGCGGCAGCCAGAACGACGAGTGCGGCCAGACCAAACATCACGCCTCCTTGGCGCGGCCGGAGCGGGGCGCGGACTATGCCCGATCAAGAGGCCGGCGTCACCGCGGCCCCTCTGAAGGCCAGCGCGCCGTCCGAATCCGCTGCTTTTTCAAACGTCAAAATGCGCGATTCCTCAAAGCCAATGAAATGCGGCTCGGCGGCCGGCGGCACCGGCACATGATTGCGGCGCGGCTCAGCGATGACGCTCGTTTCGTCCGTCGCGTAAAGATCCAGGACTTGGCACGGCGCCTCGATCGCCGGCGGCGGCCGAAAGGCCGCGCCGGCCGTCAGGCGCGAGACCAGCACGACCGAGGCAAGGCCGTCGTAAATTCCGGCGAAATCGCTCGCCAGGCCGACCGGCAGGACGAGATGCGCCGCTTCCGCCTGGTTGCGCGCCGCCAGGAAATCTTCCTCGGCGAACGGGCCGTGCAGATAGAGCGGGGCGCCGGATAAAAGCGCTGCGCAGGGGCCGGCGACAAAGCCCGCGGCGGAGACCGGCGCGAGCGTCGTCAGGATGGGCGTCACCCGGCCGATGCGGACACGGGCGACGAAATCGAGCCCGGCAGCGAGCAAGGCCGACTGGCGATGCTGCACCGGACGCGCATGGCGGCGGTCATAGGTGATGATCGGCGGCGGCTCCGCCGGAAGCGGCTTGCCGCGTTCGATGCCGAAGTCCGGGTGCTGGGCAGCGTATTGCAGCATGGCGCCGACCCCCAGATCGATCGCGCCGTCGCGCTCGCCGGGGCCGAAATTGCCGACCAGCCGGATCGAGGGAACCGCGGCCGCGGCTGCCAGGCAGGTCTCGATCGGGGCCAACTCGCCATAGGTGGCCGGGCCAGCAACGGCCGCGGCACCGACGGCTTCGGCATAGGCGGACAATGCCCCGGCATCGAGATCGACCGGCGCCAAAGCGGGCACGAAGCCGCCGCGCAGAGCCGCAATCGTGGCGGTTGCAACCGAGACTTCGGCGCCGCCGACGATCACGATCCGTTCGCCGGCATCGAGCCCGCAATCGGCAAAAATCCGCGCCAGAGCCGCAACATGGGCTGCGACAATGCCGTAGGGCCAAGGGCTCGCCCGGTCGGCGAAGGCCAGCGCATCCGGCCGCAGCCGGGCTGCGCCCGAGACGAGCATGTCGAGACTATGCGGCGTCAGGGTGTCGCGCGGGGCGATCATGGCGTCGCGGGGCTGCATCACGTTCACGGCTTCTTCCTCCACCAGGAATCGAGCGTGTCATCGAGCGTCGGAAATCCGTAGGCCGGTAATTTCATCGGCCTGGCAAGCGTAGTCGAAGCCGCAATCCACTGATTTCGTGAATAATAGAGCGGCACGATGTAAAAACCGGACAGCAGGACCCGGTCGAGCGCCCGGACGGCGGTCACGAAATCGTCCTCAGATTTGGCCGCCAGCAAGGCTTCGATCATGGCATCGACCGCGGGCGACTTGACGCCGGCGAGATTGAAGGAGGCCGGCTCGTCGGCCGCCGCCGAGCCCCAGCGCGTGCGCTCCTCGCTGCCGGGCGAAGCCGAGGCCAGCCACGAGCCGATCATCATGTCGAAGTCGAAATTCTGCCGCCGGCGCTGGAATTGCACCTCATCGACAAGCCGCACGCGGGCCTCGACGCCGATGCGGGCGAGGGAATCGGCGTAGTCGAGGGCGAGCCGCTCCTGCATGCGGTCCTCGACCATGATCTCGAAACTCAGCGGACGGCCGTCGCGGACCAATCTGTCATTGGTCACGTGATAACCGGCAGAACCGAGCAGGGTCAGCGCGCGCAGCGGCCAGAGCCGGTCGCGGCCGGAGCCGTCCGTCTGCGGCGGGTGCCAGAGGCCTTCGAGAAAATCGGGCCGCACCGCGCCCGGAAACGGCTTCAGCAGCGCCCGTTCGGCAAAGCTCGCCGGCCGGCCGGCCGACGTGAAGATCGAATCGTCGAAGAAACTTTTGCTGCGCGTATAAAGCCCGTCGAAGAGATTGGCGTTCACCCACTCGAAGTCGAACATCATGCCGAGCGCTTCGCGCACCCGCACGTCCTTGAAGAAGTCGCGGCGGGTGTTGAAGACGAAACCGTCCATGCCTTTGGGGCCGCCGATCGGCAGGCTGTCGGTCGCGACGCGGTGATCGCGCAGCGCCGGGAAATCATAGCCCGTCGTCCAGCGCGCCGGATCGGTCTCGATGCGAAAGTCGATTAGGCCGGCGCGAAAGGCCTCGAACAGACTGTTCGGGTCGCGAAAATAGTCGAACTCGATCGTGTCGAAGTTGAAGAGCCCGCGCTGGCTCGGCAAATCCTTGGCCCAATAGCGGCGATTGCGCGCCAAGACGAGCTTCTGGCCGGGCTCGACGGCAACGATCCGGTAGGGGCCCGAGCCGAGCGGAATGTCGAAACTCGCAGATTCGAAATCGACCGCATCGGTCGCTTTGCGCGACAGCACAGGCATCAACGCCAGGATCAGCGGCAATTCGCGATCGCCGAGGCCCGGAAAATCGAAGCGGATTGTCTCGGCATCGGGCGTCTCGACGCTTTTGACAAGCGTATAGGCGCTGCGCTGTTGCGGCCGGCCCTTGGTCTTCAGCAAGTCGAAGGTGAACAGCACATCCGCTGCGGTGATCGGCGAGCCGTCGGCGAAACGCGCGGCCGGATCGAGATGGAACAGGGCATAATCGCGCGCATCGTCCG